>JAYTEU010000834.1:0-2382 GCA_043734985.1 Chthonomonadaceae bacterium | reverse complement strand
TCGAGCCTCTGGCGTGGTTCGAGGTCATCGCGACCCGGTTTCCGGAAGCGGAGAGCGCGCCGAGCGATGCCGTCACGACCCGACTGGAAAGCGACGGCGTCCATCGGGCGCTGTTCACCTCCATAGATGCGGTCGCGGAGAGAGAGGCCCGGAAACGGCGGGCGGGCGATCCGGAGCCGGCCGAGGTGGTGCAATTACGCACCCGGGCAGTCGCGGAGGCGGAGCGCCTGGTGGCGGAGGCGCATCAGAAGGCGCGGCTGATCCTGGACCAGAGCCGCGAGCAGGGATATCGCCTGGGATACGAGGCCGGTCACGCATCCGGAACCCTGGATGCCGGCCGGCAGTTAGCCCAGCGCGCCAACGACGAGCGGCTGGCCTATCAGGCGGACCTGACTGAGTTCATGTCAAGGATAGAGAGTGTAAGCCGGCGCACCTGGGCGGAGATGGAGCCGGAGATCCTGAGCCTTGTCTTCGAGATCGCCCGCAAAGTGATCAAGATGGAGGTGGAGCTTAACCGCGAGGCTGCCGTCGAAGTGGTGAAGAACACCCTGCGGCGCGTCGCGGACTCGACTTCCCTGCGCATCCGCGTTCATGCGGACGACCTTGCGACCGTGCGCGCCAACCGCGAAGAGCTCTACACTCTGGTGGATAGTATCCGCAAAGTGGAGATCGTAGAGGACAGGCGGGTCGGGCTTGGAGGGTGCATCGTGGAGACAGACGCGGGCACGATCGACGCGCGCATCGAGACGCAGCTCGAAGAGATTCGCAAGATGATCCATGAAGGGCAGCCGGCCATACGGCCCGAAGGGGAGACCACACCAACCCATGCAGGGACAAATCCTTAATCTTCCCGAGTTTGCTCCGCCGATGCCGGTCTTCGACGACTACCGCCAGAAGGTGGCCCGTTTCGACCCGGTGCTGCAGAACGGCAAGGTCGCGCAGGTCATCGGACTGGTGATCGAGTCGATCGGGCCGAACGCGATGCTCGGCGAAATCTGCGACATCTACTACGACCGCGCGAACCACTACGATCCGGGTAAGCCTCCGATCAAGGCCGAGGTCGTCGGTTTCCGGGATAACCGGGTGCTGCTCATGCCGCTCGGCGTGATGGAGGGCATCAAGCCGGGCAGCGACGTGGTCGCCACGCGGCAGACTCAGCAGGTGATGGTCGGCGATGAACTGCTGGGACGGATGCTGGACGGACTGGGCAGGCCGATGGACGGTGGGCCGCCGCTCAATATTATGCGCACCTATCCCCTGCACGCTTCGCCGCCGAACGCCGTCACCCGCCCGCGTATTCAGCAGCCGCTTCAGACGGGGGTCCGCGCGCTCGACGGCTGTCTTACTCTGGGCAAGGGGCAGCGGCTGGGGATCTTCGCCGGGTCGGGCGTAGGCAAGAGTACGCTTATGGGGATGATCGCGCGCAATACGACCGCGGACGTGAACGTGATCGCGCTCGTCGGGGAGCGCGGCCGTGAAGTGCGCGATTTCGTCGAGGAGAGCCTGGGTCCGGAGGGCGTGCAGCGCTCGATCGTGATCGTTGCGACCTCCGATCAGCCCGCGCTGGTCCGAATTAAGGCGGCGTTCGTTGCGACGGCCATTGCGGAGTACTTCCGGGACCGCGGCGCGGACGTGATGCTGATGATGGACTCGATCACGCGCCTGGCGCTCGCACAGCGCGAAGTCGGCCTGGCGATCGGCGAGCCTCCTGCCACTCGCGGCTATACGCCTAGCGTCTTCGCGATACTGCCGCGCCTGCTGGAGCGGGCCGGTACGAGCGGCACGGGGACCGGCAGCATAACAGGTCTGTACACGGTCCTGGTCGAGGGCGACGACATGAACGAGCCGGTGGCGGATGCCGTGCGCGGTATCCTGGACGGACACGTGGTGCTGTCTCGGAGCCTGGCGCATCGCGGCCACTACCCTGCCATCGACATTCTGCAGAGCATCAGCCGCGTCATGCCGCAGATCGTCAGCGCAGAGCAGCGCGCCTCTTCCGATGCGATGCGGGAGGTAATGGCGATCTACAAAGACGCGGAGGACCTGATCAATATCGGCGCGTACGTGGATGGGAGCAACCCACGGATCGACCATGCCAGAGCGAAGATCGGGGCTGTCAATACGTTCCTGCAGCAGCGGTCGGGGGAGCCTACTCAGTTTGGCGATACGGTGCGCCAGATGCTGACGCAGTTCCCGGCATAAATTTATGAAGAGATTTAGCTTTCGGCTTGAAACCTTGCTTGGTCATCGTAAGATGCTGGAAGACTTGCGGGACCAGGAGTTTGCGCTGGCGCAGGGACGGCACGAGCAGGCGCGGCTGCAGCTTGAGGCTCTGGAAGAGCACTATAGCCGGACTTTGGCGGAGCGGCCGGTTGTGGATGG
>JAYTEU010000833.1:0-2623 GCA_043734985.1 Chthonomonadaceae bacterium | reverse complement strand
TAGCCCTGGAAGCCCGTGTCCACGATCGCCTGGGCGATACGATGGTAGTTCAGCTCCTGCGTCTCGTCGATCTCGGCGCGGCCGGGCACGCCTCCCGTGTGGAAGTGCGCCAGGTATTTGATGTTCTCTTTGATGGTATCGATCACGTCGCCTTCCATGATCTGCATGTGGAAGATGTCGTAGAGCAGCTTGAACCGGTCGGAGCCGACGCGCTTGCAAAGCTCCACCCCCCACGCCGTGTGGTCGCACTGGTAGTCTTTGTGGCTGCGTTTGCTGTTCAGCAGCTCCATCGCCACGGTGACGCCCATCTGCTCGGCCAGCGGCATGATGCGCTTAAGACCCTTCGCGCAGTTCTCCAGACCGTCCGAATCGGAGAGGCCGCGCCGGTTGCCGCTGAAGACGATCATGTTCGGTAGGCCCGCCGCCTTCACGAGAGGCAGCAGCCGCTCCGATTCCTTGACCAGCTTATCGTGATCCTGCGGGCGATTCCAGCCTTCCACGATCCCGCTAGGGCCGTTAGCCATCGCGCATGTGAGGCCATATTTCTTCACCACGGGCCAATCGTTCTCCCCTAAAAGCTCGACGCTCTGCAAACCCATTGCCTTTGCCGCCTCGCACAGCTTGTCGAGCGTAATGTTGGGATAGCACCACTTACAGACAGACTGCTTCAGCCGGCCTTTCAGGGGCGCAGCCTGCGCGTGGGCACCCGATTTCGTGCTCTCAATGCCCGTGGTCGCAAGGACGCCCGCAGCCGTAACGGCGCCGATTGCGGTTCGCCGTGAAACTCGATCTGCCATGACAACGACTCCTTCGTACTAAAGATTGGTTACTGTGATGGGGTACTGTTCGCCTTAACGGAGACTCCTCCCTGCAACAGTTTTCCTGCCGCCGGCTGGACGCACGCAAAAAAACGCCGTGCCTCGGCAGGAACAGCCCGTATCTTCGGCGAACGGCAGTACAGGCACAGACCAGGGCCGCGCGACAAGAGACGAACGCGGCGACAGGAGGCAGCATGAGCACGCAAGGCAAATCCAACCTTAGTTCGTTCACCCGACGGGACTTTCTGGAGACATCGGCGGTCGTGGGCGTCGCATCGGCGCTGATGACATCGGGTAACTTCGCGCATGCCCGGGCGGACGGCAAGATCAAAGTCGGCGTTATCGGCTGCGGCGGGCGTGGAAGCGGGGCGGCCAACAACTGCGCCGTCTCCTCGGAAAACGTGGAGATCTACGCGCTGGGGGACGTCTTTCCGGACCGGCTGGCCTCCTCGCGCGGCAACCTGAAAGACGCTCTGGGCGCCAAGCTGAACGTGACCGACGACCGGTGCTTCGTGGGGCTGGACGCCTACAAGCAGGTTCTTGCGAGCGGGGTCGAAATGGTGATTCTGGCGACGCCGCCGGGGTTCCGCCCCATCCATTTCAAGGCGGCGGTCGAGGCGGGTAAGCACGTCTTCATGGAGAAACCGGTCGCCACCGACGCGCCCGGCATCCGGGAGGTGCTCGCTGCCGCCGAAGAGGCCGAACGCAAAAAGCTCTGCGTGGTCGCGGGCACTCAGCGCCGCCATCAGCATGGCTACGTGGAGACCATCAAGCGCATTCACGAAGGCGCCATCGGAGACATTCTCGGCGGGCAGATCTACTGGAACGGCGGCGGCGTAGGCTCGGGAACCGGCCCCATTCCGCCGAACCCCACCGTCGATTGGCAGATCCGCCACTGGTATTTCTTTACCTGGCTATCGGGCGATCACATCACCGAGCAGCACGTGCACAATATCGACGTCGCGAACTGGGTCCTGAAAGCGCACCCCGCGTCCGCGATGGGCGTAGGCGGGCGGAGCCAGAGGACCGATGCGATCTTCGGCCAGATATTCGACCACTTCGCCATCGACTACACGTATCCGAACGACGTGCATATCATGAGCATGTGCCGGCATTGGGACAATACGCCCGGCCGGGTATCCGAGCATTTCGTCGGCACGAAGGGAGTCACGGATGCCGAAAGCTATATTACGGGCGCTAATCCGTTCAAGGCTCCGGGCGGGGGCATCGACCCCTATGTTCAGGAGCACACCGATCTGATCGCCGCCATTCGGTCCGGCAAAACGATCAATGAGGCGAAGCGGGTCGCGGAGAGTACCCTTACCGCCATCATGGGCCGCATGGCCGCGTATACCGGCGACGTCGTGACCTGGGAGCAGGCGCTAAACTCCGCCGAAAACCTGCGCCCCGCCCCGTTGGCGCTCGAAACGCCCGCGCCGGTTCCGCCCGTAGCCATACCCGGCCGCAGAGCGTAGGGAGGCAGCCCGTGGGACTGAAGTCCTCGGTTCGCGACTTCACAATGTCCACCTTCGTGGACTCGGGTTTCAGTCCACGAAGGTGGACATTGTGTACTCACCAGGCGAGGAATTTATTCCCACGCCGAGAACCAAACGACCCTACCGGCGAATCACAGAGAGTGCTCGACCCTTACCTGGGCGGGAAATGCCGACGCGACATCGGCCGTCACGTGCTGCATCCCGCCCAGCCGCAGCTCTCTCAAGCGAGGGAGGCGGGCCAGCGCGGCTATCCCCTTATTGGTGAGACCGGCGCACGCGGAGAAGTCCACCTCTTCAAGGGACGAGATG
>JAYTEU010000832.1:0-1924 GCA_043734985.1 Chthonomonadaceae bacterium | reverse complement strand
GACGCCATGCGGCCTTACCAGAGGCCGAAAGTGGACGAATACGAGGGCTACTTCTTCCTGGTCGCCGATGAGGTCACCATCGACCTGGAAACCATTCATTCGTCTGCGAGCGTGGCGGACAAGCAGCAGGCAGGCGACGACGTCTCCTCACGGCAGCTCGCTGTTTTCCTCGGCGGCAACTACCTTGTTACGATCCATGTCGAGACCGTTCAGGCGGTTCGAAGCCTGCGCGACCGATGCGACCGAAACCACCGCGTTCTGGAGCAGGGGGCGGACTTCATCCTCTACACGCTGCTCGATATGCTCGTCGATGAGTACTTTCCTCTGGTAGAGAAGCTCGACGACAGCATGGATGAACTGGAAGATCGGGTAGTGCAGCGGCCGGATCCGGCGATCCTTGAGACGATCTTTCGGCTCAAAGGCGATCTGACACGGCTGCGCAGGCTGGTGGGGCCGCTTCGGGAGGTGCTTCAAACGCTGACCACGCGGAACTTCTCCAGCATTCAGGAGAGCACGCTTCCCTACCTGCGCGACGTGGCGGACCATCTGTTTCGGGTATACGAGACGCTGGATGGGTACCGCGATCTGACCTCGAACATGCTGGACGCCTACCTGTCGCAGGTCTCCAACCAGATGAACCGCGTTATGCAAAAGCTGTCCATCGTCGCCACCATCTTTCTGCCCATCACCTTCGTAACGGGGGTGTTCGGGATGAACTTCGCCGACCAGCCGTGGCTCCATACCAACTTCTGGGCGTGGATGGCCGCGATGGCGGCTGTGGCGGGACTCACGATGTGGTGGTTCCGTCGCCATCGCTGGGTCTGACCGCTCACAGAAGTCATTAAGCGGCTTCGGGGGCGCCTATTCGGCGTACGCGCTCGATGTAATCCGAGTCGTAGGGGTCCAGCTGCCCGGCGTGGCGGTACTGCATCAGGGCTTCGCGCTCGTAGCCCAGCCGCACGTAGGTATCGCCGAGCAGGCAGTGGTAGGAGGCGTTGCCGGGCGCGAGATCGACGGCGATGCGGAGCGCTCCCACCGCCTCGTGCAGATGGCCCGCCTGCATGTAGACCAGGCCGAGGCGCATGTTGTAGTAGGCGTCCTCCGGGGCGGAGAGGGCGGCCTGTTCGAATTCGGTGATGGCTTCCCGGGAGCGCCCGGCGCGCGCATAGAGGTCGCCCAGCCAGAAGTGATAGAATCCGTCGTCGGGGCAGAGGTTGCGAGCCATCTCCAGCTCGACGATGGCGTCCTGGAGAAAGCCTGCCGCGGCATAGCAGTCTCCCAGCTTATAGCGGTAGTAGGCGTTCTCCGGATGCAGCTCGACCGCGCGCTTGTACTCCGCGATCGCTGCCTGGAGTCGGCCGTAGCGGCGGTACATCTCCCCCCGGCTGAAATGGGGAGAGGCCCTGCGCGATCCGGCGCGCGCCGCGGGACGCCTTCGGACTAAAACGGTTTTCGGTGATCGATCGTCCATGACGTAGTTCCATCGAGGCTGCATTAGGGCTGCCGGGCGTCGATCTCTCGCGCCTCGGTGAGATAGGCGGGGCGGGCCATCGCTCTTGCGCGGCATTGCCCTCTTGCTCCATTAAATCAGATTTGCGCGACCCTGTCAAGGCCGGCGCGCACTATCGGTCGCGGGGCGGAGTGTCTATTACGAGCGTGACCGGGCCGTCGTTTGCAAGCATGACCTGCATCTCCGTGCCGAATTTGCCGTACGCGACCGGTATTAGGCGCGCGGCCAGCAGTTCGCCGAAGCGCTCGTAGAGCGCTTGCGCCAGCGGTCCGGGCGCCGCCTCCGCAAAGCTGGGTCTGCGGCCCTTGCGGCAGTCGGCGTAAAGTGTAAAATTCGAAACCACGAGTACGCTTCCCCCGACCTCCTGAAGAGCCAGATTGAGCTTGCCGTCGGCATCCTCGAACACGCGAAGGC
>JAYTEU010000831.1:0-3505 GCA_043734985.1 Chthonomonadaceae bacterium | reverse complement strand
GCCCCAAATCCGCAATCGAACAACCCACCGCCTTCAAGTACGGCTTCGCGACCGGCTTGCCCTGCACAAACGCATCCAGAGCCATTCGCAAATCGCGCTGGGTCGGCTGCGCCCGAACCTTCCCAAAGGCCACCGCCCGGTCGTCGATCCGCCCGTGATAGATTAGATCGCCCTTCGCGTCGAACAGCGAGGCTTCCGGCGTGACTAGGGCGCGCCCCGCCTTCACCAAGCGATGGTCCGGATCGAGTACCGCCGGGCAAGTGTACGCATAGGCCTTATGGTGCGCGCCCGCAGCAGCAGCCGTCAGCGAGGCGTCCACATAGACGAGATAGAACCGAACCTGTTTCGCCGCATAAGCCCGATAAATCCGCTCGATCTCCGGCGCGCACGCATTCGCGATAGGACAGTCGTTCGTGATGAACACCAGGACGACTCCCTTCGCCTTCCCCACCTCCAGCGGGGCCACCCGAGCGCCGCCAAGGTCGCTCACCACCACACGCCCCGCCGCCCCCGATGGTGCGGACCCTAGCACCAACGCCCAACCCAAAACACACAAAACCACAAAAAAGCGCAACGAATTGACTCCAACTCTGACGTAGATGCCCAATTAACATACGGCCGATACGTCCCATGCAGTTTCACAATTCGGCAGTCGGCAGTCGGCAGTTGGCACGCCCAGAGGGCACCCGCAGTCGGCAGTCGGGAAATGCCTCAGCCGGATCGAGCTATGCGGAATATGGCTCGGCGGTATCGTATGTATCGGCAACGCCTTCGCGAACGCAGTTGTCGCCGAGCTTTGCAATGAGCGCCATTAGCATTCTGCCCTCGTGGTCGCAGAGAGTTAACAATGGTGTGACAACGGTTTCTGCCGCAAGTTCTACGCGAATACTTAGCAGTAGATGTGTTTCAAGCTCCTTCAGGCTCCCTTGCGCGATCTTGAGAAACTGTACGTAACCGACTCGACTTTGCCTGCCGTCCCCTTCCGCTATATTAGCCGGAATGCTTGACGAAGCGCGCCTAATTTGACTCGTCATTCCAAACATCTCGTCGCGTGGAAATGACTTGGTCAGCCGATAGCTCTGCTCGGCAATGTCCATTCCCATCTTCCAAACCCGAAGATCCCGGTAACATTGAATAGTTTCCATCTATCTCCTCCATATAGCACCGCGTACCACAGGAATTCGCACTAACCGCATTTCCCGACTGCCGACTGCCGATTGCCGATTGCCTGTCTCTCCCCTCACACCTCCGGCTCCGGCGTAAGTGGAGGAACCGTCTCCGGTTCACCGGACTTGCGGCTGAACCAGTCGTCGAACAGGCTGTAGAGGACCGGTATCACGATTAATGTCAGCGTGGTGGATACCAGCAGCCCGCCAATGACCACGATCGCCATGGGCGCGCGAACCTCCGAAGCGCGGCCGATGCGCATCGCCACGGGCAGCATTCCGACGATGGTCGCCGTGGTCGTCATCAGGATGGGGCGGAGCCGTGTTGCTCCGGCTTCAACGATCGCCTCCGTGCGGGCCATGCCGCGCTTTCGCAGAGTGTTGACGTAGTCCAGAAGCAGGATCGCGTTGCGGCCCATAAGCCCGACCAGCATAAGTATCCCGATGCAGGAGACCAGCGACAGCGTCTGGCCGGTAAGCACCAGCGCTCCCAGTGCGCCTACGAGCGCCATCGGAAGGGTGAACATGATCACAAAAGGGGTCATAAGGTTGTTGAAGAGCGCCGCCATAACGAAGTAGACCAGGAGTATCGCCAGTCCGAGAGCCCCCACGAAGATCGGAGCGTTCTCGTCCATAGTCTCCGCCTCGCCGCTCCAGCGTACCGTAATGCCCTCGTGCGGCAGGGTGTCGATCTGCTTCTGGATGGGACCGCGAACGCTGCCGAGCGGAACGCCCGGCGCCAGGTTGGCGGTGACGGTCACCAGCCTTTGGCCGTTGTTTCGATCGATGTTCGTCGGCCCTTCGCGCGCCATGGTGTCGGCGATATCCGCAAGCGAGACCGGGGAGCCCTGGCTGTCACTGCCGACGATAATGTTCTTGATGTGCTCCGGGTCGTCTCGCTGAATGCCTTCGAGCTGCACCCGAATCGGGAACTCCTGACCGTTCTGCCGCAGGACCGTCTCGGTATTGCCGGAGAGCGAGTCGCGCAGGATGGCTCCCGCGATTCCCGGCGCGATCCCGAACTGGGCGGCGCGGTTCGGATCGACCTCCACGCGCACTTCCGGCTTGCCGCTGCGGGCGGAGACGTCCGGGTCCTCGATGCCGGGAAGCGAGCGCATTCGGTCGCGAAGCTGCTCCGCAACCGCCGTGAGGCTCTTGCTGTCGCTGCCGCGAAGCTGAATGGCGATCGCCACGCCCGCGCCTACGACGGACCGCTGCGCCACCGTGTTGACGATGGCCCCCGTATCCCGGGTCACGCTCAGCAGGATGCGCCGCAGTTCGCGCGCCACGTCCTCGTCCGACCGCACCCGGCGTCGAAAACTCTCGGGCGAGGGCCAGAGGTCGTCGAGTATCCCCTTCTTCTCACGAAGGCGCACATTGATCTGCGCGAACTGCACGCCCTGCTGGGGTATCGAGCCGAAATTTCCGAGAACCTGACCCACATTCGTCACCGTCGCCTCGACATCGCGCGTTCGATTGACGATGCGCTCGATGGTGCGGGCGGTCTCGTTCGTCCCCGCAAGACTGGTGCCCGGAGGCATCTCGACGTTGACCACAAGCTGTCCCTGGTCGGAGCCGGGCATGAACTCCGTGCCGAGACGCCAAAAAGAGAGCGCGAAGATTAGCACCAGCGAGCCGATCCCGACCGCAAGAACCGCCCGGCGGCGCAGGAGCGCGATTGCGATCACGCGACGGTAGCCCCGTTCCAGCCCCTGGTAGAACCGCTCGAACGCCCCGAATACTCCCCGCCGCGCAATCAGATCCTCGCCTCTGCGATACCAGCGCGAGGCGAGCATAGGGGTGATGGAGAACGAGACCACCAGTGAGAAGAGGGTCGCGAAGGCGATGGTGAGGCCAAACTGTTTGAAGAAGCTGCCGACGATGCCGCCCATGAACGCGATCGGCACGAAGACCACGACGTCCACGAGCGTAGTGGTCATGTCGGCGAAACCGATCTCATTGCGCCCCCGCAGAGCGGCCTCGCGCGGCGACCGGCCGTCGGTCAGATGCCTTGTAATCGATTCAAGGATAACGATCGAGTCGTCCACAAGGATGCCGACGGAGAGCGAGAGGGCGAGCAGCGTCATCTGGTTGAGCGTAAATCCGACGATCTGCATCAGCAGGAAGGTCGCTACGACGCAGGCCGGGATCGCCAGCGAGACAATGAGAGTTCCGCGGAGGTTGTGCAGGAACAGGAAGATGACGACCATCGCGAGGAACGCGCCGAGGATCAGGCTGACGTTCACGTCCGCCAGCGCCTCCCGCACGGTCTCGGAGCTGTCTTTGAGCACGACGCGCTTGAGGTCGCTCGGGACCGTGGCCGCCATCTCGCGAAAGGC
>JAYTEU010000830.1:0-9401 GCA_043734985.1 Chthonomonadaceae bacterium | reverse complement strand
TACCTGTCGGAACAAGTGCTCCGATTCACTAGAGCTAAGCTTGTCTATTGCAGGCCGACTGGCTTGGGCTTGGCACTCAGATTCAGCGGGATATTGTGTCGATGAGGCATGCTAGGTCAGGGCGTAGCGAGAGGGCGAATGCCGAGTTGTTCCATGAGTTGGCGCATCGGAATGGAGCGCAGTTGGGAGAGGAGGCCGAGATCGTGCAGGCGCTGCGCGCCACGCTCCTCGCGCTCATCCAGCAGCGCCTGCAAGGCTGTCTGCTCGTCTTCGGTTAAGGCGCGTGCTTTGCGTCGACGGAGAAGGCGGTGGAGTACGCGAGTTTCGGGCTCCAGGGCGGCGGTGCGTATGCGCCAAAGGAGGTCGGCTTCAAGGAGGCGCTGCGCGGTGAGCTGGACGAGAGTTATGCCCAAGCGCGCCGCCTCGTCACGGAAGCGCGCTTCTGACTCCGGCTCTAAGGTGATGGTTAGCGCCATGCCGGTTAATCCGTTTTCCTGCTTCAATCGGTTGACGAAGTAATCAGATTTATACGGTGATTGGATCATGAAGTCAAGTATAGCTTGAAGGAATGGCCGGACTTCATCGTGAGCCGATCGATCGATGTTAACGCGGGCTATCGACGCAATGCAGCCCGTTGTGCAAACATATATCGTGCCATGGAACACAATCTGACGCGTTACAGCGTATCGAACCAGGCTTTCGCGGCGGCGATGCCGGGGTCGCGGTTGGAAAGGTGGTCGATCGAATCGCCGAGGTTGACTAGCTGCACGGAGGCTCCGAGCGCGGTCATGCGGTCGACGGCTACCTGGCTGTTTTGGGGCGAGACCACCGTGTCGCCCTTGCTGTAGATCAGGCGGACGGGCGCGATGGGCTTCCAGTCGAAGACGTTGTTCTGCTGGAGCGCGACGAAGGTCGGGAACGA
This sequence comes from Chthonomonadaceae bacterium, assembly GCA_043734985.1. Classification (GTDB taxonomy): domain Bacteria; phylum Armatimonadota; class Chthonomonadetes; order Chthonomonadales; family Chthonomonadaceae; genus DATGJU01. The sequence goes on along the minus strand of JAYTEU010000830.1, from coordinate 8,479 downwards.
GGGATTGCTCTGCAGGCCGGAGATGAACGACGGCTGGAGCAGGACCGAGGGGCGCGGCAGAACGGTCGGGTCGAACGGCGCGCCGGATTGGGCGTTGGAGAGCAGGCTCGGGATCTGGGTGTCGTATGGGGAAGTGATGACCGTCGACAGGCTGTTGAAGAGGTGGTAGATCGGGTTGTAGGCCAGGAACACGTAGGTCAGGAGCGCGGAGTTGTTGATGCTGTCTCCGACGTTTCCGGGCGACGCCAGCAGGAAGGGAAGCTCGGTTCCGGAGAGATCGTACGGCCCGGAGATCGGCGCGGAGGCGGTGACCGCGAACTCGGCGGAGGCCGTCTGTTCGATCGCCCGGTGCAGCGCCATCGTCGCGTGGCCGCCCTCGGAGTGGCCGCTGAGAAACAGTTTCCGGCTCCACGCGACGTTCAGCGTCAGCAGGGCGGAGCGGGAGGCGCGCAGCATGTCCAGGCTCGCGGCGGCCTCCGAAGGCGCGTAAAGATAGGGATGCGTTCCCGACGAATCGCCCAGGCCCAGGTAGTCCGGCATGGAGACGATATAGCCGCCGGATGCGAGCGGGTAGCCGACATGCAGCAGGTCATCGTTGCCGAGCCTGGAGGGGACGTCCGATCTTGCCACGCGCGTGCCGTGCTGATAGCTAAGGAGCGGCAGCGCGCCCGGCGCGCCGTTGGGGACCGCCAGCATCCCGGAGGCCGTGGTCGCCGAGCCGGAGGGATCGATGGTCGTGTAGTTGAGCTTGTACAGAGTAATGCCGTAGGTGGGACTCGCGCCGCCGCCCATCGCCGCCGCGACCTGGTCCCGCGTTAACGTCGCAACCGTGCTGACAGAGTTGACAGTCCCGCGCGCTACCGGCAGCAAGCCCCCGCCGGGATTCCCGCCGCCCCCGCCACATCCGCTCAAACCCATGACCAATGCCGCGCAAACCAGCAGAACCCATCGCATGTCGAAACTCCTAACCCACGAACGGAACGATTGCCATAACAGTGAGAAGGATACCGCAATATACTTGCCGTTGTTATGCCGCACAGGGAATTGATCCTTGTCCGGCCGCTACAGTGAAAATTCTACTATGGAGGGAGATTGTGCTCTCTCTCTGCCTCCGACGGAGTAAGGGAATTCAAGGTGAGGCGAGCAGCCGCGCGAGTGGTGGGGGCGAGGGACAGGCAAGATGCGAGCGGGGTCGGGGAACGCGTGTCACGTTCCACGGCCCCGCTCTGTGGCTCGGCGCCGCTGTCGCTTGCGCGGGCGGCTTTGCGTGGTTCAGGTTTACTTCAGTTTCAGGTCAATGGTTCTGGCGAAGCCATCGCCCAGGTCGATGTAGAGCCGGTAGCTGCCGCTCGCCAGCCCCTTCGTGCTCCAGTTGAAGAGGTACCGGCCGTCTGCGCCGTCGGGGCGGAATAGGTTGCCGGACGTTGCCGCCGAAGTTGATTTCGCACTAATAACCGGCCCCGGAATGCCGTTTACGACGACGGCGTAGGAGAGGGTTGCCTTCAAATCGGCGATACCTGCGCTAGGGCCCGTGAGGACGAACTTGACCGGGACGGTGCTTCCCGCCTTGCAGACGGACGAGCCGTCGGCATTGAGCGGCTGCAGGACTCCGGACCAGGAGAAGCGGATCTTTTCATAAGCTCCCATATCCACTGCGGAGCCGGCTATTCGCAGATTGCCGTCCAGGTCGAGCGGAGCGCCGCTGCCATTTGTAAGGAACGGAGGTGCGGTTACAACAGCGTCCGAACCCATGTCGATGCCGGAAGAGGCGGCCTGGAGATGAAAATCGCCGTTGGCCGGGTCTGTAAAAAGCGGGTCGGCATTCAAGTTGCCCGTTCCGGAAAATCCACCCTGCACGTCCGAATTAGTGATCACTAACGATCCGGTATAGTCCTTGGTCTCCGCGTTGGTGTCTGCCCAAAGAATGCAGTTGGTTACCGTCAAGCCGCTCGAAGCGTTGAGTATTCCGCCTGCGTCCCGGAGCGCGCTGTTTGCGGTAAGGGTGCAGTTGGTCAGGGTGGAACCGGAGCCGGTCGCGTAGATCGCGCCGCCGTCATTTTCCGCCTGGTTTCCCGTGAAAAGGCAGTTTGTCAGGGTAGCGGTTCCGGATGTCACATTCAATCCGCCGCCGAAGCTTGCTTGATTGCCTACGAAGACGCAGTTGGCAACCGTTGACGTCCCAGATCCGTAGTTGCTTAGCCCGCCACCATTTCCGTTGCTGAAGTTCCGCAGGAAGGTGCAGCGGGTCACGACGCAATTGCCGCTGGTGGTTGAAATGCCGCCGCCGCGCTTCGACCGGTTCTCCGTGAACGTACAGTCCGATACCGTGACAAAGCGAGTGAATTGGTTGTAGATAGCGCCACCACCCTCGAACGAGGATGTTGATACGTTGCCCGAAAACAGGCAGCGTGCGATCGTGGGAGAACTAGATGAGTTGCTGACGCCGCCGCCCTCAAAAAAGGCCTTGTTATTGACGAAACTACAATCGCTGATGCTGGGATTGCTGTTGGCGACGTTGTAAATCCCGCCGCCGGGATTCTCCGACTCATTCCCCGTGAAGTCGCATTTCGAAAGCGTAGGACTGCTATTATTGCAATACAATGCCCCACCGCGAAGCGTGGATTTGTTAGCGGAAAGTATACAGCGCGTAATCGTGGGAGCGCTATTGTCGGTGCAGGAAATGGCGCCACCGTTACCGGCTACCCCATTCCTAATGGTTATCCCGCTGACGGCGGCGGCCGAGGTTTCGCCTGAATGGAAAGTAAAGCCGCGCCCGGCGCGCTGGCAGTCTATGAGGCAGAGGCTGGGATCGCCGCCCGCCGACCGGACTGCGATCGCCTTGCCGCCGAAGTCCAGATCCTGATTGCCCGGGCCGGCGTAGGTTCCGTTGATGATGAGTACGGTGTCGCCTGGCGCGGCAGCGTCGATGCCCGCCTGTATAGTGGCGTATTGAGAGGGAACCAGGCGCTGCGTCGCCTGGGCGGCGGAACCCAGCCAGAGCAGGCTGCATACGCCGACTAGAGTGTGAATTGTGTTACGAGCCATTGATATCAAGTCCTTTTCTATTGGAGTAAGGCTAAGACTGCCGCTGCCGGTCTCAGGCAGCGACGCGACAATGCGGGGACCGTGCCGGTTTGAGTTTGGGAATAAGGAGGGTGATCCAGCCTACCGGACGCCCGACCTTGTTGTTATGCGGTATTATGAGAGAGTAATAGGGACCGGCGCGGGATTGGCACGGCAGCGATACGTTTGGCACGCGAGCGATACAAATTGAACGACGCTTTGAAAAACAGTTTCGGTAAGAAGCTGCGCAATCTCCGCCGATTGCACGGCCTGACGCTCGAACAGGCCGCGGCATCCGCCGGTATCGGACGCGTGACGCTCAACCGTTGGGAGACGGGCGCACAGCGTCCGCGGGTGGCCGAGTGGCTTGCGCTGATGAAGTCCTTGGAAGCTTCGCCGCAGCAGACCAGGCAGTTAGAATCGCTGCTCGATACCGCATGGGCGCAAAATCTTGTGCGGCAGGAGCTTATCGAAACCGGCGAGCGCACTGAGATGGGCTCCGTCCCGCACGGAGGCGATCTGCTCCGGGCCATGCGGATCCGCCAGAAGTTCCGGCTTGCCGAGGCGGCGGAGCAGATCGGGGTAAGCGAGTGGACGCTCCGGCGGTGGGAAAAAGGAACCGTATGGCCCTCGATGACGCAGCTTCACGCACTCTGCTTTGCGCTGAATGCGGAGGAGGAAGAGATTGTTGCGCTCACATGCGGGGACATGGGACTTTGCGGGGAACCGGCACTGCGCAACGATATTGTAAGTGCGGATTCAATCGAACACAGGCTGAAGGAGATCGAACGACAAATCGGCCGGGGAGCGCACCGGCTAATAGAACTGCAACTGCTGGATTTGAAGCGACATGCCTGGAGTCTAGCGGTGAAACGCGCTTCAGGCAGGCATTTGCTCAGTTACGCATACATCGTCCATACCAGATACTTCGACTACCGTGGGAATATCGCCGAGGTGGCCCAGCAGTCCGCTCGTGGCCTGGAGATCCTGCCGGAGAACGGTTATCAGGACGAGCATGCAATGGAGTTGGCTTTTTTCAGGGCGTTTGGCATGGTGAACCGGAATAATGGCATTTCTCCTCAGCGCGGCATTGAAATGCTCCGTCCCTGGCTTTCCGTTAAAAAGTGGCCAGTTCTCAGGGCTCAAATCTATTCCGTTATGGCGATCATGGCGGCGCAAGCACAGAACGTCGCCGCAGCGCTCCCCTTCTCCGATGCGGCGATGCGGCTGGTAGCCGACCGATCACCCGTGGAACGCGCGGAACGTGCATTCATGCATGCCTACGTACTCATGCGCGAACCCGAACGCGCGTCCCAGGCTCTGGACGTAATTCCCGAGGTTCACGAAGATCAGCTATTGTTGCGATATGAAACGACTCTCCTCCGTGCGGAGATACTGACGGTTCTGGGCGACTATTCGGAGGCCCGCCTCTGGCTCGATAAGACACTGAGCGCTTCCAAAACCTATCGGCTCCACGAGGCCAACCCCCGTGTGGACGCGCTTATGCAGAAGCTATGAGTGGCTGGGAAGATTGTTACTACTATAGATAGAACGCGATGCCGTGAAGTGGCGCCAATTCAGACGATGCGGACAGAAGCATTTAGAAGTTACTTCGTAGATTCCGACCGCGACGCCGTGAGCGGCTTCGCTCGGGGGCGCAAGCGCCCAGTGCCCCTCCGGCGCACAATGCACTGCAACGGAATCTACGAACGTCCAACTCACGGCTGCTTGCGCGTCGAAATGGCATGTGGCGGTCTCCCGCAGACGCTCCCCGTCGCGCATTGGCGGCATGCCGAAGAGCCCTTTAGACGCCCGGCTGAAGTGCGCGCGGCACTTTTGCAGCCTTGCAAACGGCCCCCAATCAAGGAACTGCAAAACGGTTTGACGAATAGTGACGCAATGGATTTGCCGCCTAACCAAATGCATTGGCACGGACGGGCCACCGCTCAAACCGCCTGGCCCGTACCCTGAAAATGAGACATACTCAGCAAGGAGATACAAAGTGACGGATCAGAACCAAGAGACGCAGGGTAAGTCGCCGAACGAACTGTCACGGCGCGATCTGGTCGCGCTTTCCATGGCCGTGGGGCTCGCCGCCTCCGCAGGCGCCGCATCGGGCGCGGGACTGCCGGTTGTGGAGACGAATGTCGAAGTGAAGACGCCCGACGGCGTGTGCGATGCCGCGTTCATCCACCCGAAGACCGGCACTTATCCGGGAGCGCTGATCTGGCCAGATGCGTTCGGACTTCGCCTTGCGATGCGCGACTTCGGCAAGCGCCTGGCGGCGGAGGGCTATTCGGTGCTTGTGCCCAATCCCTACTATCGTTTCGGCAAGGCGTCGATGGTCGACCTCGACACGAAGAAGTTCAGCTTCCAAAATCCGGACGATATGGCGAGGCTGCGAAAATTGATGGGAGGACTGAGCGCGCCGGGAGCGGCAGAGAAGGACGCGACTGCTTTCATTGCCTTCCTCGATGCGCAGAAGCAGGTGAACAAGAAGAAGAAGATCGGCACGCAGGGCTACTGCATGGGCGGTCCCCTTGTCATAAAAACCTGCGCCACCGTGCCTGACCGCGTGGGAGCCGGGGCGTCGTTCCATGGCGGCGGACTTGTGACGGACCAGCCGAATAGCCCGCACCTGCTTGCGCCCAAGATCAAGGCGCATCTCTACATCGGCATCGCGTCGAACGACGACCAGCGCCAGCCGGACGCGAAAGACAAGCTGAGAGAGGCGTTCGCCGACGCCAAGGTTCCCGCGGAGATCGAGGTCTACCAGAGTCTCCATGGATGGTGCGTCCCGGACATGCCGGAACAGGGCGGAAAGCCGATCTACAACAAGCCCGACGCCGAGCGCGCCTGGGCCAAGCTCTTGGCGCTCTATAAGTCGGCCCTGGCCTGAGCCAGCAGCTCTTCGGTTACACGCGGCGCCGGAGTAACATCTCCGGCGCCGTTCCGGAAACCATCCGGTATTTGTCTCCAACCCCCGCCTGCCTAGAAACCAAATCCACGCACATAATCAATTCACGCGGCACAACAGTAGCGTTTTCAAACAAAGTGCATCCGAACATTAGACCTCTTGCATAAGTGGCTTTCTCACTCTTGGCAGCGAGAACAGCCCGATCTCAGCCTACCGACTTATGAAAGAGGTCTATTGACTTTAAGTCCGTTGTAGTTGTATCATAAGATATATCTTAAAACATATTGTATGATACAAATTTGTTCCGAAAATGGGATTCTCTACAAGAATCACAGGATTTTGGAACAGGAAAGGATGCGTAGTATATGCGTGAGTATATGCGTGGTAATAGGCATGGCTTGTCCCCACATGGAGACTGTGGGAGGCCTCGTTGGCATCATGATCCGGAACAGTGTCCGCCGGGTAGGGGGCGGCATAATGGGCATGGAGGCCATCCCGGGCATGAACATGGCGGACATCGTGGTCGGGGGCGGCATGGGCTGCAATCGGGACGTAAGCTATCGGCTTCGGACCTCCAGCAAATACTTTTGGCGCAATTGGCGAACCGGCCCGCGCATGGCTACGAGCTCATCAAGTGGCTGGAAGACCACTCTCACGGTCTCTACGTTCCGAGCCCCGGCATGATCTATCCCGCTCTCACCTACCTTGAGGAGATCGGTCTTGCCTCGGTCGAGATAGAGGGGACCAAGAAGCGGTATAGCCTGACAGAGGCGGGCCACAACCAACACGAGCAGAACCGTGAGACCGCCGCGCGTATTTTGAGCGACTTGGAGCGTATCGGCGCACAGATGGAACAGGCGCGACAGGCGATGGAGAGCGGCCAGGTTTCCGAGGACAGCGAAACCGGAACTGCGAGCGAACCGCTGGAAACGGCTCGCCGCGAGTTGAGAAGAGCGCAGCGTAAGGATGGGCACTACACGGCGGACGAGGCTCGGCGCGTGGTGGAAATCCTGAGCCGCGCTGCTGCCGAAATTCGCCAGGTATTTGCTGCAACCGAGGATTTGGCGTGATAACCAACCCCGCCCATTCGCATCTATCCTGAAGGATCGTTTGCCCGAGCGCGGGGAGAAGGAGAGTTGTACGTGAATACGATTTTGAAGAGAGCTGCGCGCGGCGTTCTCGTATTGTCCCTGACGTTCTTAACGGTATCAACCAGTCTAAAGGTCAGCGCGCAAAAGGCGCAATCCGCGACCCCTAAGATCGTGAAGGCAGCAAGTGCATTCCTAGCGACACTCAACGAGCAGCAGCGGAAGAGCGTTTTGTTTGCCTTTAACGATGAAGCGCAGCGGGCACGTTGGTCTAACTTCCCGGTTAGAATGTCCCCCCGAGCGGGCCTCAGCATGGGGGAACTCAACGCGACGCAGCGTTCCGCCGCCCAGGCGCTGGTTCAAACCGCGCTAAGCAAGAGAGGTTACGAGAAGGTCCAGCAGATCGTGGAGGGGGACGAGGTTCTCAAGAACAACGAAGGGAACAACCCCATGTTCGGCAAGGACCTCTTTTACATCTTGATACTGGGGAAGCCGTCCGAAAAGGAGCCCTGGATGCTTCAGTATGGCGGCCACCATCTGGCGCTCAACATCACCATCGCCGGCGAGCATGGCGTTCTCACGCCGACCCTAACGGCAGCCCAGCCTGCTCTCTATACGGTAAACGGGAAAGCCGTGCGCCCGCTGGGACAGGAGAGCGACAAGGGGATCGGCCTGCTGCATGCCCTCGACGAGACCCAGAAGAAACAGGCAATTCTAAACTACAATGTCTCCGATCTTGTGCTCGGTCCAGGCCAGGATGGCAAGAAGATTCTGCCGGAAGGCCTAAAGGCTTCCGCAATGACCGAGAAACAGCGCGCCATGCTCGTCGACTTGATTACGGAGTGGGCGGGAATCGTTCACGATAGCGCGGCAGCGGCCCGGTTGGCGGAGATCAAAGCCGGCCTTAATGAAACGTGGTTCGCCTGGAGCGGTCCGGCCACCGTTCAGCCCGGACGGAACATTACCGGATACTACCGAATTCAGGGTCCGAAGCTCGTGATCGAGTACGCGCCTCAGCGGCTGGGCGGCGATCTCTCTAATCATGTCCATACTATATATCGCGATCCAACCAACGACTATGGGCGAGGGCTCAAAGCGAAATGAGAGCGATACCCGTTGCGGTAATCGCGATTCTTCTGTCTTTCGGATCGCCTGCTTCCGCGCACAGGCTGGACGAGTACCTGCAGGCCACGACGATCTCGATCGATAGTAATCGCGTTCAGGCGGAGATGCGCCTGACCCCCGGCGTTGCGGTACTTTCCAAGGTGCTTGCAGCCATCGATACCAACGGCGACGGCGCACTATCGGAGCCCGAGCAACGCGCCTATGCCGAGCGCGTGCTTCGCGATCTGTCGCTCACAATGAACGGCGTTCATCTGCCGCTCCGGCTGATCTCATCGAGATTTGCCGG
>JAYTEU010000829.1:0-2464 GCA_043734985.1 Chthonomonadaceae bacterium | reverse complement strand
TCGTGCCTTCGCCCGTAAATGGCGCGCTGATCAATCTGCTCGGCGCGGAGAACGCGCTGGCCCGCCGCGTGAACTTCCCCTTCGGCGTAACCATCGTGTGCGTCGCCCGCAAACCATAACGCAAAAAACGAGAGACGAGCGCACTGCGCTCGTCTCTCTTAAGTACTGTTCACCGTAAGGTAGCGTTCGTACCTGTATTTGCGTCCAAAGGACGCCGGGTACCCCCTGGGTGCGCAGGCCGGGTACCCTTTGGGTGTGCCGGGTCGTTTATCGACCCGGCCAGACTTCCGAACCAGCTCAGCGCCTCTTCGGCTCCTCGTCCGCAGGATCGCCGTATGGATCCTCATCAGAAGATTTGACTTTTCCGAGGTTTCCCTGTTCGTCCGCCGGGTCGCCATAAGGGTCTTCGTCCGACGACTTCACGCTGCCGAAGTTTGTCTGCTGCCCCCCGGGATCTCCGTACTTGTCTTGATCGGAAGATAGGACGTTGCCGGACTGCGCATCGCCCTGCTGTGCCTGCTGATGCTGGCCGAAAATGCCCTGCACCTGGCTGATGAGCGGGCCGGGATCGAATCCGGTATGTTGTTGGTCGTCGGCATGACCCTGAATCAGCCCGGCCAGCGAACCGGCGTTCAAATTGCCCTGGCCCGCAGCGCTCGATATCTGGCCCAATAGGGCGCTGGGATCGAAGCCCGTGCCCTGCTGATCGGTGTGACTGAGCACCGCGTTTTTCACCTGTTGTACCATGAAGTCTTGTATACCGCCCATCGTGGTTCTCCTTTTACTCCGTCGGTGTCGCTCGCTACTTGCCGGCGTCCGCATCACCCGAAGTGTCCTTCTCAGGCTCGTAGTCCGCCCCCGTTGTCTGCTTGTCGTAACCCTGGAGCTTCTTCATCTCCTGCGCCTCGTCGGCGGACACTTCATAGGTCGGGTCCGGCGTCACCCAATGCGCCTGATGTGTCTTCGGGTCTCGATAGTAGATGCGCCCGTTCTTCTTTGATTTGAAGTATTGCACCTTCTGTCCGTTTTGCGCCACATGGCGCTTGTAGAGGTAGTAGAGCAGGGCCGCGCCCGCGAGCGCGATGACCACCTTCTTCCCCGTGGACATGCCTGCCTTGGGCGGCCCGCCTCCCGCCGCGGGCATTCGACCGGTGTCGTTTACAGGGGGCGGAACACTGTCGTTCTGGTGGCCGCCGCACCCCGCGAGAATCGGAGTGAGGAGAGAGCCCACGAGCAGTATGGCCGTGGGCCGCAGCAGGGAATTGCGCCGAACCTGGATCATCTTGTTTGTCACCTTTCTTCTTGGAAAACCGGTAAATGTTGCTCGCTCGGCGTGGGCGCACTGGCCGGCGTCGTTACGCCCTAATTTGATTGCAAACGCACCACCCATGTTCCAGTGGCTCAACGCGCGTATCCACGCAAGGTCATTTCCGCAGCATTGGAAGTACGATATAGGACGGATGTGCGCTCGAATGGTGGATCGTCTGCTGCGCGATAATCGCTCTTGTTGTCGTTAGGCTGTCCGCGCCGGAGTTCAGGCTGCCCGCGTAGATTGGAAAGCAGGACGACGTCACGACCAATCGTATTCGATGGCCCTTCTTGAAAACGCAGCCTATGGCCGACATATCGATCGCGTACTGCGCCACCTCGCGCGGCTTCAGCAGCGAGGGAGCCGCAAGCGACTTTCGGAACCGCGCCCTTACAATTCCATCGGTAAGAAACACCGCATTGCCGTCCGGTCCGACGTCCAACAGCCCGGCGTACCAGTCCGTATCCGGTGCGGACGTCTCCGCGGTGAGGTGGAGCGAAACCGGGCCGGCCACAATCGTGTCCTCCGGCATTGGCGCTGATGTATACGCGAGTACGTCGTGGTCGCCTGTCGGAGGAAGCAGGTCGAGCGTCTCCCGTTCCGCGTAATCAGCGTTGTGCGCCGATGCAGGAATGAACGGCCGCATCGGGTCGTACGCGAAGTGGTCCGATGGCTCTAAGCCTTTCGGTGCCTCCAAAGACAGCGTCCCGTCGCTCTGGTCGCTGTTTGCATGCCCGGCGGAGTGAAGCCGCCACCGAAGTGGCCTCGTCTCCTTTGGCGGCCAGGTCGAATATCTCCTCCAAACATCGGAGCCCAGCAGGAAAGCATTCACCATGGGCTCCTGCTCGATGCCGTTCTTAAATCCCTTCAGCCACCGGTCGAACCACCTCAAATAGACAGGCTGAAGGTCCAACGCCGCTCCCGGCCCGAAGTCCCGAGAGCCTAGCTTCGTGCCTGCATTGACCGTGTGCGACCAGGGTCCGACAATCAGCTTCTGATTACGATGTCTCGAATCGGTCATCGCGGAATAGTTTCGCATTGTCCCGATTGCGGCTCCGTCGAACCAGCCGCCCACATGCAGCGTCGGCAGATCGGGGATCGCCGGCATCCGGTCGTTAAAGTTCGCCGATTCCCAGTAGGAGTCATTCTGCGGAT
>JAYTEU010000828.1:0-2747 GCA_043734985.1 Chthonomonadaceae bacterium | reverse complement strand
ACCGCCGTCAAGGAGGCCACCGTGCAGGCGCAGGCCGACCAGGAGGCGCAGATGAAAGAGATCACCAAGGGCCTCGGCGATATGAACCTGCCGCCTGGCCTGTTCTAAGTAGAGACAAAACATATGCTGCATTATGCAAAACCGCTGGCAAAGCTGGTTGCGGAGTTGGAACAACTGCCCGGCATCGGGCCGAAGTCGGCGCAGCGGATGGCGTTCCACATTCTTCGGCAGCCGCACGACGAGGCGCGACAGCTCGCCGAGGCGATCCTCTCTGTGAAGGAGAACATCCGGCTGTGTACAGAGTGCTCCAATTTCACGGACAAGGAGACGTGCGAGGTGTGTCGGGACACGCGGCGCGATCGCTCCGTGATGTGCGTCGTCGCGGAGACCGGCGATCTGATCGCCATGGAAAAGACAAACGAGTACAAGGGGCTGTACCATGTGCTCCAGGGCCTGATCTCGCCGATGGACGGCATCACGCCGCAGATGCTGAAGATCCGCGAGCTTTTTCCGCGCGTGGCTGCGGGCGCAAAAGAGGTCATTCTGGCGCTGAACCCCACGACGGAGGGCCAGACTACCGCCCTCTACCTTGCGGATAAGCTCAAGCCCCTCGGTGTCAAGGTCACGCAGATCGCACATGGCCTGCCTGCGGGCGGCAATCTCGATTACGCGGACCAGGCCACGCTCATCTCCGCGCTCCAGTGGCGCCGCGAAATGTAGGAGCCCGCCACGCGGCCAGCGTTATTCCGTAGCGGAATTTGCGTCCGGAGGCGGGTACCCTTTGGGTGCGGCGCGAAGCGCCCAATGCCGGGTCGTTTATGGACCCGGAAACCAGTCAGATTTGGAAGGTTTGGATGTGAGGCGCGCGACAGCGCGCAAGGAGATATCAGTATGAGTCAGAACGGGAGCGCAACCAGCTACGAGGCGCAGAAGTCCACCTGGAGAACCAAAGTCGGGCTGGCCGAGATGCTGAAGGGCGGCGTGATCATGGACGTCGCGACGGTGGAGCAGGCGGTGATTGCGGAAGAGGCGGGCGCGGTCGCGGTCATGGCGCTGGAGCGAGTGCCCTCCGATATTCGCGCGCAGGGCGGCGTCGCGCGCATGTCCGATCCGAAGATGATCAAAGACATCATGCAGGCCGTCACCATTCCCGTGATGGCGAAGTGCCGCATCGGCCATATTGTTGAGGCGCAGATCCTCCAGGCGATCGGCGCGGACTTCGTGGACGAAAGCGAAGTCCTGACGCCCGCCGACGAGGAGAATCACGTCAACAAGCACGCCTTCAAGGTGCCGTTCGTGTGCGGCTGCCGGGATTTAGGCGAAGCGCTGCGGCGGATCGGCGAGGGCGCTGCACTGATCCGTACCAAGGGCGAGGCCGGAACCGGCAACGTCGTCGAGGCCGTGCGGCATATGCGGACACTTATGCGCGATATGCGCAGGGTGCAGGGCCTGCGCGAAGACGAGCTGATGGTGGCGGCGAAGGAGTTCAAGGCTCCCTACGACCTGATCCTAGAGGTTCATCGGACCGGCAGGCTGCCCGTGCCGAACTTCTCCGCAGGCGGCATCGCCACTCCCGCAGACGCCGCATTGATGATGCAGCTTGGCGCGGAGGCGGTCTTTGTCGGCTCCGGCATCTTCAAATCCTCGGACCCGAAAGCGCGTGCGCGCGCCATCGTGGACGCCACCACGCACTACAAAGACGCCGATTACCTAGCGCAGGTCAGCATGGGCTTAGGCGAGTGCATGCCCAGCCTGGATGTCCGCACGATGGCGGAAGCGGATAAGATGGCCACGCGCGGCTGGTAAGATAGAATCACAATAGCTCGCGCAGCGTCAGCGTAACGTCGCGCTCGGTCTTATCGGCGGATTGAATGTGCAGCCGGACCTGGGTTCCAGGTTCGGCGCGCAGCATTGCTGTAAAGTCCGAGGGCTTGATCTGCTCCATCGGCACGCCGTCCGCCGCCGTGACGATGTCTCCCACGACGATGCCCGCCTCCGCGCCCGGGCTGTTCGGTGTCACGTCGCGCACCACGTTTATCCCCTTGTCCGTGTCTACCGCAAGCCCGGAGCGCGGCGCGGCGAACGGCACCTTGAAGCGCGCGTTCGGCTCCAGGAATGCCTTGCGGCTTGCGTAGTCGAGCGAAACAGTGAACCGCTGCCAGACCTCTCCCCCGATATTCCCCGCATTCTGCCTGTCTCCGAACGTTCCGGTCTTTTGTCGCGACAGTTCTGTAACCGCCTTGGTGAATTTGTAGGGGCCGATCATCAGGGTCGGCAGTCGCACCAGGTCACCCGTAAGCAGCCCGCCTACGCCGCGCCCGGTCACGATTCGCACCGACGGCGTGTATTTCCCCTGGAGGTGGTTGCGCTCCGCGAAGGCGGCGAAGAGCGTCGCGCCGTTGCCCGCGCCGGTATCCATCCGAAACCAGCCCGAGGCTCCATCCGCCTTCGCCTCGATAAACGGCGTGTTGCCATAGAAACGCAGAGGGAGGGTGGTAGCTCCTGCCGGCGGGCGGTACTCTGTCTTCGGCGTCATCGTAAGTTGGGAGCGCGCGTAGTCGATGGTGACGACCTTCCTTTGCAGGAAAGGAGTGCCGAGAAGGCCGTCGCACGGGAGCGCCTCCGGCAGCGGAATGACGTAGGCGATCTGGTCCTGCATCTTCGCCGCGCCGACTTCCAACGCGGCGATTTTCACGTTGGAAACAGTGCCCGCGCGCCCCGCGGCTCCGGTCAGAGGGGTCTGTTCG
>JAYTEU010000827.1:0-4782 GCA_043734985.1 Chthonomonadaceae bacterium | reverse complement strand
CGGCCTTCGACGACCAGACGCCGGAACCCGGCCTTCCTGATCTCCGCGAAGACGAACTCCCAGTCCTCCCCGTAGACGGGAAAGACAGGGGCGCGGAGCTCGATCACCGTACCGGCCGGCAGCGAAAGGATAGCCTCGGCGATCTGCGTGCCTGTCCGAATCGGAATCTCGTGGCGGCAGTAGGGGCAGTGCGCCACGCCGTTCGTGGCGAAGAGCAGGTTAAGATAGGCGGCGATATCGGTGAGCGTGCCGACGGTTGAGCGCGGATTGCGAGCTACCGTCTTCTGCTCGATGGAGACGACTGGTGAAAGGCCGAACATGAAGTCGATGTCGGGCTTCTTGATCTGATCCACAAAGCGGCGGGCGAAGGAGGAGAGCGACTCCATGTAGCGCCGCTGCCCCTCGGCATAGATGGTGTCGAAGGCCATCGAGGACTTGCCGGAGCCGCTGACGCCGGTGAACACGATGAGCTGGTCACGCGGAATCTCCAGGTTGACGTTCCGCAGGTTGTGCTCGCGCGCGCCAAGCACTTCGATAGTGGATCTTACGGGCACGGCTCTTGTTCTCCCAGCCCCCGAGGAGCTTAAATACGCCCCCCGGACCGGGTACCCGCGTGCGGGTGGCGGGTTAGGGGGCGTACATTCTGAATTCGCCCCCCACACCCAGAGGGTACCCGCAATTCTGGGGGAGTGGAAGCGGCTTGTGGTTACGGTTGTGGATCGCTATTGAGATAGTAGGCCGCCTCTTCCATATCCACGCGGCTCTTGGCGGTCAGCCGGACGGGGACCGCGAGCTTCTGGATGATCCCTTCGTCCGACAGCCATTCGCACGCGTTATCGACGCATTCGATGTTGTAGCTGCGATGAAAGTAGTGGTTCACCTCTGAGATGGAGCGAACCTCCGCCTCCTCGCGCAGGTAGTCCAGCGCCAGCCCGAAAAGGGAGTCGGAATTGGCGTGGAGGTACGCCGTGATGCTCTTGAGCGCTGCCTCCAGCGCGGAGGGGGTTGGGTCGGAATGGATGAGATCGGTGTACAGCCCGCGAAAGAGCTCCGGGTTCAGCGCCAACGCCCGCTGGATGACTTCGCGCGAGGGCACTTCGCCGTGCAGGAGCAGCTCGATGCTCGCCAGGGAATCGACGCACTTCATGATCCAGAGGAAGCAGTAGTCGTAGTCCCGCTTGGCGTAGAACCATTTCTCCGCCTTCGTCAGCGCCGGAAGCAGCCCCAGGGTAACGCGCAGAAGCTGCGAGGCCCGGTCGCGCTCGCCCATTATATGGCGCGACTCGAAGAGCTCGACCAGCATCTCGTCGCGCGAGAACAGCATCTGCCCCTTGCCGAGCATGGAGTGAATGAACGAGCCCTGGGCCGCGCCCTCCAGCAGCTTGCGAAACTGGCTGCGCGTCTGCAGGAAAGCGTGGACAACGACGCCCCGCTCCACCAGGCAGACGCCCTCTTTGGACTGCCGCGCCTCCTCGGTGACCAGCAGCAGATCGATATCGGAGCGCTCCCACACGGTATCGTACGCCAGGCTTCCCAGCAGCACCGCCGCCACGATGTGGCTGTCGGCCCGCACCTTGGCGACGAGCGAATCCAGAGCCTCGGCATAGATTGTCTGAACGTCGGACATGGCGCGAACCCTCTCCCCGCGGCACTTTTCAGCATCTTCGGCAGATTACTATTGTAGACTCGAATCTACGTGCGCACGTGGGGATTCGGAAGGAAGTTTTCGTGAGTGTGCGGAATGAAGCTAGGTGCAGATTTCAGCCAGGGTTTACGGGAGTTTAGAGTGGCCGATACCGCCAAGTACGCGATCCGATACGATTTCTACTTTGAAGAGGTGGTCGCCTATAACTTGATTCATTGGTAATGCGGAAAGGTGCGCAGTGTGGCAGCCCCGAAATTCACACCCCGCAGCTATTACAACGCAGCTCAGGAGCATCTGGGACTGGCCGTTCGACTACGTGAGCAGGGAGAACACTTTACCGCACACTTTTTTGCCGGTATAGCGGTCGAATCAATATTGCGCTCTCTTTCCGTTCGGGAAGGTGAACCGTTCGACGGGACGCACGATATCGAGCACTGGGCAAAAAAGGCGAACCTGCTGCCAAAAGGGCCGGATGAAAAGCAGGATGAGTTTCGCGCCAAACTTATCGAACTGAATTTGCGCTGGCGAGCGCATCAGCGTTACTATACGGCCAAAGCGCTCGATACCTGGCTGCATAATATCGCCATTGACGGCAAAGTGCGCGGTGACCGCGTAAAGCCAAGTTGTGAGCGTATGCTGGAATTGGCAAGCGATGTGGTCGGTTTAGGAGTGATCCGATGGAACAAGAGATCTTAGATGCACTACGCCCCGAGTTTCCCGATGTTCAGGGCACTATTGCGTTGGAAGAAACAACAGACCGCTACAACGGCCATCTCGTCTCGAACGCTTTTCAGCTCCTTTCCTTTGTGGAGCGGCAGCGCCGCGTTTTCGATATTCTGCGCGCTCGCCTCGGGCCGCAGGCGCAGTTCATTTCCATGCTGTTTACCTACACGCCTGCCGAATACGAGCAGTTGCAGGCAGCATAAAGCGTGGCCGGAAGCGAGATTTGCTATCCTTCTATGCGCCGTCTCCCGCAAGTCTGTAGCACTCGGACGGGTCGCAATTAGCCTCTTAAGCCAGCGAAGATACCTTTTGGCTGACATGAGACGGCACTTCAGTGCCGCGCGGACTTACGCTCGGTGGTTGGTTCCGTTGCCATAGGGCGCGTATTTGCAGGCCGCGAAAAATATTCTCGCGCGTACCGTTACGCTAGGCGGTTGGTTCGGTTGCCACTCTCCAGCGCACCGCCTTGACAGCGAGGAATGCGATGCCGTACTATTAACAGCAGGTGCATCCGCGACGTTTCGGACGTTAGCGGCGGCCCCCCTTTTTGGGGACGTCGGCGCAGGTGACCGAAAGGCGGCTCCGTGATACCGGCAGCCTCGCTTTTCGCGCGAGGAGCTACCATGGAGATTGAAGCGAGACAAAATCGGCGGCAGGCAGCGGCAAACTGATAAGCTGGCCGCTTTCGCATGAGGAGTTACCATGGAGATAGAAGCGAAACTGGAGGCGCTTGGCCTGGTTCTGCCGCCGCCCATCCAGGCGCCGCTGGGAGTGCGGCTTCCGTTCGCCGCCGTGCGCGTGCTGGGCAGGCGAGCCTTTATCTCCGGCCATAGCGCGCAGAATCCCGACGGTTCGGTCGCCGGGCCGTTCGGCAAGGTGGATGAGACTGTGTTGGAGTCCGGCCCGATCGCAGGGAAGTGGGGCGATATGACCGCGCTTGTCTCGGTAGAAGACGGATACAATGCCGCCCGGCTGACGGCGCTCTCGATGCTGGCGAGCCTGAAGCGCGAACTCGGCGACCTCGATCGCGTCACGGCGTGGCTGCGCGTCTTCGGTATGGTGAACTCCGCGCCGGGCTTCGCGCTCCAGCCGAAGGTGATCAACGGCTTCTCGGACCTGATTATTGAACTCTACGGCCCAATTCGCGGCGCGCATGCCCGCTCCGCCGTCGGAATGGCTGAACTGCCGTTCCACATCCCCGTCGAAATCGAGGCCGAAGTCGAGATCGACGGCTGAAGCAGCGCAATCGGCCTGCCGGCTTCCTGCCGGGAAGCCTCGATAGGATGACCGAATGTCCCAGGCATAGCCTCGCTCGCCAGGAGGTTTCGACGCCAATTATTCGGGCAGCCCGTCGCGCGATCGCCGGCATTGAGCCCGGAGGCGGGTACCCTCTGGGTGCGGCCGCAGGCCCTATGCCGGGTCGTTTATCGATCCGGCAACCAGGAGATCGACTTCATGCCCTCGCTAACTCCGGTCCCCATCGATAAGATCCACGCAGCGCGCCGACGGATTGCCGGAACCGCGATGCGCACGCCGCTGGTGAAGCTGGATATCGACGGCGCGCCCGCGCAGATCTACCTCAAGCTGGAGAACCTTCAGCCGATCGGCTCCTTCAAGCTGCGCGGCGCAAGTAACCTCATCCTCCAGGCCGGACTGACCTCCGCGGGGCAGGGAGTCTGGACGGCCAGTGCGGGCAATATGGCGCAGGGCGTGGCCTGGTGCGCGCGCCAACTCGGGCTGAACTGTACGGTCGTAGTGCCGACGACTGCGCCCGCCGCAAAGCTGGAGGCCATCCAGCGGCTCGGGGCGCGGATCGTGCCGGTCTCGTTCGCCGAGTGGATGGAGGTGTTTCAGACCCGGCGGTACGCGGGCATGCAGGGCCTTTTCGTCCACGCGTTCAGCGATCCGGAAGTCATGGCGGGCAACGGCACGATCGGCCTGGAGATCCTGGAAGACCTGCCGGATGTGACCGCGATCGTCGCGCCGTACGGAGGGGGCGGGCTCTGCTGCGGTATCGCCTCGGCGGTGCGGTCCGTTCGTCCTGCCGTCAAGGTGTACGCCGCCGAAGTGGAAACCGCCGCGCCGCTTTCGGCATCCTGGAAAGCGGGCAGTCCCGTGGAGGTCGAGTACCTTCCAAGCTTTGTGGACGGCATCGGCGCCCCGCGCGTTTTCCCCGAGATGTGGCAGCTTGCACGACAGCTCCTCGACGGCTCCCTTGTCTCCTCGGTCCGGGAGATCGCCGACGCCTTGCGCTTCCTCGCGGAGCGGGCGCGCGTGGTTGCGGAAGGCGCCGGAGCCGCTTCGGTCGCCGCCGCGCTCGCCGGGCGGGCGGGCGGCGGCAAGGTCGTCTGCGTCGTCTCCGGCGGCTGCATCGATACGAATAAGCTCGTTAAGATCCTGCAAGGCGAACTCCC
>JAYTEU010000826.1:0-4323 GCA_043734985.1 Chthonomonadaceae bacterium | reverse complement strand
CTCACGGAAGTGTTCAAGCAGTTTCGCGGACTTCCACGCGAAGAACTTCTGCTGAAGCTCGCCAATATTCCAGGATGCTACGTGCCTCGCTTCTACGCTCCGCAATACGAGACCAAAGGGCAGCGATCACTGCGACTGGAATCGTCAGGACTATCGCCTGAAGCGGTGGCCGCCGCATATGATACCATGCCGCGACTGCTATCCACCGACCGAATTCGACCGGACGTGCCGGATCGAATCGTGCGCCAGTTGGTCTGGGACGTCGATAACCTGGACTACCCGACCAAACCGATTATTCCGTTCGTCGAGGTTATTCACGATCGAATCTCGCTGGAAGTGATGCGGGGATGCACGCGGGGCTGTAGGTTCTGCCAGGCAGGAATGATCACCCGGCCCGTGCGCGAGAAATCGCCCGAAAAGCTGATGGAGCTTGCGGCGGAGCTCGTCAAAAACACCGGACACGAGGATATCTCGCTGGTTTCTCTGTCCACCGCAGACTATAGCCGGGTCGAAGACGTGGTGCGAGGGCTGATATCGCGGTATGCGGAAAGCAAAGTAGGGGTTTCGTTGCCCTCGCTTCGCGCCGACAAGAACTGCGTGGAGCTCGTTCAGGAGATCAACAAAGTCCGCAAGACCGGGCTGACATTCGCGCCCGAGGCTGGCTCGCAGCGCATGCGCGACGTGACCAATAAGGGAGTTCGGGAGGAGGACCTGTTCGCCGCGTGCGAAGCCGCTTTCCAAAACGGGTGGCAGCGCGTCAAACTCTACTTCATGATCTCTCTCCCGACGGAGACGCACGAGGACGTCATCGCAATCGGAGAGCTGGCGACCAAGTGTGCGCAGATCGCCCGCCGCAACGGTGTCAAGAACCCTACTATCACCATCGGAGTTTCCGCTTTTGTGCCGAAGCCCTTCACCCCATTCCAGTGGCATGGTCAGGACAAGGTGGAAGAGATTGCCAACAAGCAGTACATGTTGAAGCGCTCTCTGCGGGACCGCGCAGTATCGTATCGGCCGAACGAAGCGAAGGGAACGCAGCTTGAGGCGGTTTTGTCTCTTGGCGATCGCCGGTTGTCCGATGCTATCGAGCTGGTATGGCGCCGGGGACAGTTCTTCGATGCGTGGGACGAGTACCTGGATTTCACCAAGTGGATGCAGGCGCTGGCCGATACGGGCGTCGACCCGGAGTACTTCGCGAATCGCCAAAAGGCCTATACTGAAACGCTTCCGTGGGATCACATCGACTGCGGCGTAACCAAGGCTTACCTCCGCGCGGAGGACAAGAAGTCGCGCCAGGCGAAGCAGACTCCCGATTGCCACATCGAGCCCTGCACCTTCTGCATGGCCTGCGACCGCTCGTACTTGGAGAGCGCAAAGGGTGTACGCGCGCCTGCCGAGGAGTTAGCTGCCAGAGGTGTAACGCTGCTGCCGCTATCCTCGTTCTAGGCCACTGATGGATGGTCAATTTATTCTTAGCGTGGGAATAAATTCCTCGGCTTAGGACAACAAAATGTCCGCCTTCGCGGACCGGGGTTGTCAAATCGCGAAGGCCGAGCGCCTGGGCGATTCTTGTCTTCGAGGGCCGAGGACTTCGGGTACCCTACGGGTGCCACGGGCAACTGGGAGAACTGAATTTCCCTGCCGATGGTTTCCGTCTCGTAAGACAAAGTCGGCGTATATCCGTTCCATCGGACGACAAAAAAAGCGCCCTCCAACGAAACTAGTGGAGGGCGCTTCTGTGCACTTGCCGGATCAGGCCAGGGCGACGGGCTCTTCCGCCATCGTGGGAGGCATACCCTCATCGATCGGCTGGAGTTTTCGGAATGTTACTCGCTCGCCGTCCATTTCGCCTCTGATCACATCGCCGTGTCGGAATGTGCCTCGCAGCACATCCTCCGCCAATGGATCTTCTATCAGGCGCTGGATCGCCCGGCGCAACGGGCGCGCACCCATGGTTGGATCGAAGCCTTCGTTCGCGATGAACTCCTTGACCTCCAGTGAAATCTCCAGTGAAAGCTCCTGTGCCTGCACTTGCTTGTTCACGCGCATGATCATTAAGTCGACTATCTGGAAGATCTCGTCGCGTTTCAGAGCCGGGAAGACGATCACTTCGTCCACGCGGTTGAGAAACTCCGGTCGAAAGACCTTCTTCATCTCGTCCATTACGCGAGCTTTCATGCCCTCGTACTCCTTGGCTTCAGAGCCGCGGCGCGTAACGTCGCCTCGGATGCCCATGCCACGCTCCGTCGGGTTGATCTTGGACGATCCGATGTTCGAAGTCATGATAATGACAGTATTCTTAAAGTCGACGACACGACCCTGGGAGTCGGTCAGTCTGCCGTCTTCCGCCACCTGGAGCAGGAGGTTGAAAACGTCGGGATGCGCCTTTTCGATTTCGTCCAACAGGACCACCGCGTAGGGATTGCGGCGCACGGCTTCGGTAAGTTGTCCGCCCTCGTCGTATCCAACGTAGCCCGGAGGCGCGCCCACAAGTCGGCTGACATTGAAATGTTCCGAGTACTCGCTCATATCGATGCGAATAAGGTTGTTTTCGCTGTCGAACAGGAACATCGCGAGTGCCTTCGCAAGCTCGGTCTTTCCGACTCCGGTTGGACCTAGAAAGATGAATGTACCCATGGGACGTTTTGGGTCTTTCATTCCGGATCGCGCTCGGCGAATTGCCTTGCTCACCGCTACTATCGCCTCGTGCTGCCCGATGATCCGTTTGTGGATTTCGTCCTCCATGCGGAGAAGCTTCTGGGTTTCAGCTTCGACGAGTCTGCTTACGGGAATGCCTGTCCAGCTTTGAACGATCTGCGCAACTTCGTCTTCGGTTACGACCCTCGCCATACTTTCGCGCTTGCTGTTCCAGTCGAGCTCCAAGTCAGAAATCTGCTCTTTCAGCTTGCGCTCCTGGTTCTGCAAGTTGCTCTCATTTGTGTCGTAGCGGCTGTTGGAGATGAGCGCGTTGATCTCTTTCTGGATCTCAACCAGTTTCGCCTTCGCCTGACGCAGTTCCGCGGGCGGCAGGGCATACTGCAGGCGGACGCGGCTGGCTGCCTCGTCGATTAGGTCGATGGCTTTGTCCGGCAGAAACCTGTCAGTGATATACCTGTCCGCAAGCTGAGATGCTGCTACGAGGGCGTCATCGGTGATCTTTACGTGGTGATGCGCCTCGTACCGGTCGCGAAGGCCCTTGAGGATCTGAACGGACTCCTCAGGAGTTGGCTCGCTGACCTTCACCGGCTGGAAGCGCCGCTGCAGGGCGGCGTCACGCTCTATGTACTTTCGGAACTCGTCCAGTGTCGTCGCGCCGATGCACTGTAGTTCGCCGCGAGCAAGCGCGGGCTTCATGATATTAGAAGCGTCAATCGCGCCCTCCGCGGCGCCCGCTCCGACAAGGGTGTGCAGCTCGTCGATAAAGAGGACCACGTCGCCCGCTGCCTTGCGGACTTCTTCCATGACGCGCTTCATGCGTTCTTCGAACTCGCCGCGATACTTTGTACCTGCAACCAGTCCGGCGAGGTCCAGGGAGACGATACGCTTATCTTTTAGCGTCTCGGGAATGTCCCCTTGAATGATCCGCTGAGCGAGACCCTCCGCAATGGCTGTCTTGCCGACGCCCGGCTCGCCGAGGAGTACGGGATTGTTCTTCGTTCGCCGGCTCAGAATCTGTATGACACGCTCAATCTCCGTGTGCCTCCCGACGACCGGGTCTAGCTTTTCATTGCGAGCAAGTTCCGTAAGGTCGCGGCCGAACTCATCGAGTGTAGGTGTACGCGACCGGCCGCTCTGTTTTTGATTTTGGGGCATACCGCTATCGTTATCCTGAAGCGCCATCACTTCTCGGCGCGTCCGTTCCAGTTCAACGCCCAGCTTAGCGAGAACTCGGCCCGCCAGTCCTTCGCCTTCACGGATTAATCCGAGGAGCAGGTGCTCCGTGCCGATATAGTTATTGCTTAGCTGCCGCGCCTCATCGTAGGCAAGATCGATGACCCGCTTGGCTCGCGGCGTCAACTGCATGTCCTGGCCTAGGCGACCGTCGCCGCGAGTCACCTGGCGTTCAATCTCACTGCGTATTCGACCGAGAGACACACCCATCCTGTCGAGTATGCGAGCGGCCACGCTGTCGTTTTCCCGCACCAGACCTAAAAGCAGATGCTCAGTCGAGACGTAGTTCTCGCCTAATCGACCGGCTTCTTCCTGAGCAAAGAACACGACGCGTCTTGCCCGCTCCGTGAATCGCTGCCACATTGTGCTAGTTCCCTTCTTATCCCTGCCGGTCCTGGCAATCGAACGGTGGAGGATAGCCGGCAACAGGGC
>JAYTEU010000825.1:0-2880 GCA_043734985.1 Chthonomonadaceae bacterium | reverse complement strand
ACGGCGTCCGGTCGAACAACGCTACAGTTGACAATCGCATCCATTCCCTCGCATGCCGCCAGGACCTGGGAATAATCGCGGACGTCGACCACCCTCTCTTCGTGTGGGGCGGGCAGGAGCGCGGGGAGAGGGGCACCTTCGGATTGCGGTCGGTTTTCACCGCGCACATCCGCTAGTGGGCGAATGTCGGTCTGCCGAACGAGGTAAGCGTCCTGAATCTCCTCCGCAAGTGCCGCGGCGACAGGCCCGGCCGCCCCGAAGATCACCACCCTCCGCTTGTCCGCAGGACTGCCTGCCATCCGAGCGGCATTGGATTGAAGTATCGGCTGCGGCAGCAACGCTTCGCGCCAATTTGCGCCAGGCTCAAATCCTCCCGGCCCGGCAGGACTCGGACCGGGAAAATTGGCGCTGAAATCATGGGCGGGTTTGTAGCCGAATTTATCGCCCCGAGCGCGCCCATCGCGGATTTTGGCGCCGTCGCCGCCCGAAATATGGAATATCTCCCACTCTCCGCGCGACGGCGGCTCTTCAATATGGCGGAGCGCGCGCTTCAGGCCCTGCACGGCGTCCTCGATGTGTACCCACCGCGCGTCGAATGTCCTTCCGCTAATGTCCTCGTCCGTGACGATTGTTCCAAACCTTAGACAGACCGCATGGATGTTTGCCGTGTGGCAGCATTCACGCAGTGAAAGCTCGGAGAGCCAGCAGGCCAGATGCTCCGGGGTAGGCTCCGGTCGAGGACGCCAGGATTCGTCGACGCGCCACTTCGCGGGCAGCCGGTCGAACATCCCCAGGGTGCTCGCCACGATAAAGCGCCGCACGCCTTGCTCGATCGCCATATCGACGAGATTGAATGAGCCGCGGGAGAACGTATCGATTATGTCGGCATCGTTCATTGCGGCGGTGGCCAACGACGCCAGGTGAAGCACCACCTCCGCGTCGTCCGTAACGCCGGCCGCGAAGTCGCGATCCCGAATGTCTCCCCGCGCAACGTCGATACCCTCCGGGAGGGCACTGGAGAAAGCGATGTCCACGGCGCGAATCGCATGCTCGCCACACAGCGCTCCGATTGCCGCGCGCGCAAAGAGACTATCGGCGCCCGTGATTGTCAATCGCATTCTAACTCCCTGCCCCCTATTTGCTCACAACCTCGATTGCCTTTTCCAGGACTTCGTCGCGATTGGCGGTGATACCTTCAACCGTTCTTGACACCGGAACGGTCGGTTCTATGCCGTGGCCGTGGTGTGGCTTGCCGTCGTGACGGGTGACGCGCATTCCCGTCCAGACGAGACGGAATCCGCCGGGGAGCGTGATGGGATTGATATTGCCGTTAGTGCCTGCGGTTGGCGAGCCGACGATTTCGGCTAGCTTGTAATGCTCGACTATACCCACGACGCTCTCGGCATAGCTGATGGAGCCGCTCCCGACCAGGAACGCGATCTTGCCCTTCAAGCGCGGAGCCATTGGCTTGAGATCCCAGCGGCTGTCCACGTATGTCCAGCCCTTGCGGTCCGGGCGCGTGATTGTGGGGATTTCGAAGTGTGCGGACTGAAGCGGCTTGTCCGTCAGGTGCTGGAGAAACCCTGAGCCGATCCGGTTAGGGTAGCCCCTCAGGTCGAAGATAACGCCTTTAGCCTCCGCCAATTTGGGGAGCACAACGCTGAACAATGCGTCGGTCACGCGGTCGAGATCGACATAGTAGATCCCCGGCTGCAGTTCTGCGATGGGTTCAGGCCGGGTCTCGCGGATTGGCGGCCCCTCTTTCCTGGTCAGCTTTACCTTGCGCGGCGCGTCCGTTCCGGCTCTGACCTTCAGTTCGACCTCGTCGCCGGGATCGCCGGCAAGCACACTCCGTAGCGCCCGGTTAATCCGCCACTGAGGCGTGGCGCCTGAGACCAAAGCCAGTTTGCTTGCAAGGAACTCCGCGGCAGGCTCTCCATCGATGGAGACCACAACGTCACCGAGCTTCAGCGCCTCCGCACCCACGCCAATTCCCGTGACGACAAGGCTCTCCTCCACCCAATCCCAGGCGACCGGAAGCGTGACAGTCGGCGCGAAGATCGGATGGTCCGCATTGCCGTGACCGTCGTGCAGAGCCACAACTAGTCGATGGAGGGTGACGAGGAAAGCCCCCGCATCCTTATCGTCGGCAGCCGAGATGAGCGCCTCACGCAGCGCCTTGGGCCAGTCCGTCTGAACGACGTCGAAATACGGATAGAAGTGCTGGAATATGTTCCAGGCGAGAATAATGCCTGCAATTCGCACCGCCCTATCGGCACCTGAAAACCCGCTCAGATAGGTCGCCTGGGTAGCTTTGGCACGGTGCGGAAGTGTGCCGCCCGCATCCGCGAATACCCGGACCGGAACGCGGCAGGAGATGCCGCCTCCCAGATCCGCGATAATCGGTGCGAAGGCTTCCGCGGTGTCTTTTGCCACTGCGCTCACGTACGGGCTGTGGACCCGTTCGCTGGAGTAGACGTTCATGCCATCGTGCCCGGAGCCGTAGCCCGTGTGCCGCCATGATACATTCTCCAATTTCCCTGTGGGGGCGGGCCCGGCAACACTTGCAAGGGGAGGCTTGCCGGTAACGTAGATCGACGCAGTCGGCGCAATGGGGGCGAAAAGCTGCTGAAGGAGTGCCGCCAGTTCGGTGGATCCCGCCGCCTTCTCGACTTCGCCGATACTTGCGACCGTGAATGTCTCCCAGTCTGTCTCCGCCGCCTGGTCACTCGGATGGAAGTGGCGAATGTATCCCAAGAGGCGCGTGTACGCCATCAGGTTCGCAAGACCGCGAGCGATCAACGGACGGACGGGCTCCGGCCTCTTGATGCTAAAGGCTCCCAGGGTTTTGAACGAGACCGCGTCGATCGAGAGTTTCGC
>JAYTEU010000824.1:0-1841 GCA_043734985.1 Chthonomonadaceae bacterium | reverse complement strand
CGTTTGTTGCAGGCGATACACCCGAACTTGGAGTGGTCGAATCCGGCCCGAAGCTAATACGATTTGAAACGACTGATGCGCCCCGCGCTCCCTCCTGGTCGGTCCGGATTCGCGATAACAACGTCGTCCTTACGGAGCGGGATTCCGGACCGGAGACTGCGCTGACTAGGGACGGCACGCCCGAGGACCGGTATTCCGGCTCCGCCATCTGGTCGCCGGACGGGACGAAGTTCGTGGTCTTCAAATCCGTTCCGGCAGAAGAGCACAAAATAACCCTCGTCGAATCCTCGCCGAAGGATCAAGTGCAGCCGAAGCTGCGTACCCTGGACTACCCCAAACCCGGAGATCGCGTGGAGCGCCGCAGGCCCCACCTGTTCGATGCGGCGTCCAAGCGGGAAATACCGATCCGCGACGACCTCTTCCCGAACCCCTTTGCCCTGGACACCCTGCGGTGGGAGCCTTCCGGCAAGGGATTTACGTTTCTCTACAACCAGCGCGGGCACCAGGTTCTTCGTTTCATCCGAGTTGATGCGGCTACCGGCGAATCGCGTGCGCTCATTGACGAGCAGGCGAAGACCTTCGTGGATTACTCCGGCAAGTACTACTTCCACGCCATCGACAGGACGCGAGAGGCTATCTGGATGTCGGAAAGGGACGGATGGAACCACCTGTATCTATATGATGTGGAGGCGGGAGTCGTTCGCAATCAGATATCGAAGGGCGCGTGGATGGTACGCGGTGTCGATCGTGTCGACGAGCAGAAGCGGCAGATATGGTTCCGGGCAGGCGGAGTTCGACCCGGCCAGGATCCCTACTATATCCATTGCTGCCGCATCAACTTCGATGGGACGGGCCTGACGGTTCTGACCGCGGGCGATGGCACCCACTCCGTGAGCTACTCGCCGGATGGGTCCTGCTTCGTCGATTCCTACTCTCGCGTAGACAGCCCGCCCATCACCGAGTTGCGCCGAACTGCGGACGGCAGCCTGGCGCTGGAGCTGGAAAAGGGCGATGCCTCCGCGCTGTCGGCTTACGGCTGGAAACTGCCGGAGCGGTTCACGGCGAA
Source organism: Chthonomonadaceae bacterium (assembly GCA_043734985.1). Lineage (GTDB taxonomy): Bacteria > Armatimonadota > Chthonomonadetes > Chthonomonadales > Chthonomonadaceae > DATGJU01. Next base: position 775 of record JAYTEU010000824.1, on the reverse strand, counting down.
GGGCCGGGACGGCGTAACGGATATTTACGGCGTCATATGCCGACCTTCGACCTTCGATTCAAAGCGGAAGTATCCTGTTATCGAAAACATCTACGCAGGCCCACAGGACTCCTTCGTTCCAAAGGGCTTCATGCAGGCGGCCGGACTGCAAGCCTTGGCGGAGCTAGGGTTTATCGTCGTTCAGATCGACGGCATGGGCACGAGCAACCGGTCGAAGGCGTTTCACGACGTTTGCTGGAAGAACCTGGCCGACGCCGGGTTTCCCGACCGCGTGCTCTGGATCAAAGCGGCGTCGGCAAAGTATGCCTATATGGATCTCGCGCGCCTGGGGATATACGGCACCTCCGCGGGCGGCCAGAATGCCCTGGGCGGGCTGCTGACGCACGGGGATTTCTACAAGGCGGGCGTCGCCGACTGCGGCTGCCACGACAACCGGATGGACAAGATCTGGTGGAACGAGCAGTGGATGGGCTGGCCCATAGGCCCGCACTACGCCGAGCAGTCCAATGTCACTCTCGCGCCGAAGCTTCAGGGCAAACTGCTGCTCATGGTCGGCGAGATGGACACCAACGTCGATCCTTCCAGCACGATGCAGGTCGTAAACGCTCTGATCAAAGCCAACAAGGACTTCGAACTGCTCGTCATGCCGGGCGCGGGCCACGGCGTAGCAGGCACGCCCTACGGCCGCCGCCGCCTCCAGGACTTCTTCGTCCGCACGCTGCTGGGCGTCGAGCCGCGGCGATAATTCTTAGTCAGGAGGCGAATTCCGCCGCAC
>JAYTEU010000823.1:0-3856 GCA_043734985.1 Chthonomonadaceae bacterium | reverse complement strand
GCCGTTATATCGGCTAACGGGAGTCGGAACGGTGGATAGATCAAGGCAGCCGAATTCGCGAATATCGCCGAACGCATTGCGCCCGAAGGACACCGGGTACTCCTTGGGTGCGCAGGCCGGGTACCCGCCTGCGGGCGAGCAAACGAATTCCTTCCGTCGCTCCCCACCGCCACTTTTTTCTCCAAGTTATGACACTGGCCGCCGCTCCTTCCTTGGACTGCTCGCAGCCTCCGCGATAGCCGCGGCCACACAGGCTCGCGCCGCTGCACCGACGCTCGCGATACTAGTGGACACGGTCTATACGCTGGCCGGGCTGCCGATCCATAGCGGCGTGATACTCGTTCGCGCTGGAAAGATCACGGCCGTTGGAACGAGGCTGCCTGTTCCTGCCGGGGCCGTCGTTCTACGCGCCGCCGCCGTCATGCCGGGGATCATCGATGCGCACTGCCATCTCGGCTGCCTGAATGAGATCGACGAGCCGCTGGACGCCGTCACTCCCGACCTGCGCATACGCGATGGATTTGATACCGGAGATCCCGCGATAGGGCGCGCGATCCGGGCGGGCGTTACAACCGCCTGCATCATGCCCGGCAACGGAAACGCGATTGCAGGCCAGGCTAGCCTTTTCCGGCTCGGAGGGACGCTCAGCCTGCTGCGCGGGTACGCCGCGCAGAAACTCTCCATGTCGGCAGGAAACGCGCAGAGAAACCCCACCTCCCGCGCGGGAGTGATCGCTATTATCAGGGCGGCATTCGACGGTGCGCGGCGCGGGCAGGCGGTCAGCAGCGTCACGCAGACCGACCTGCTGGCAGGCTTTCCGACACGCCTGGATCAGCGGCCCGCCGCGCTGATGCCCGTTGTTCGCGGCGAGCGGCCCGTCTTCGTTCACGCCCAGACCTCCGACGACGTTGAGAATGCGCTCGGGCTTTTCGACGCCTATCATTTGAAAGGGTGCCTGCTCCACGCATCGGAAGCGTTCGAGTTGAAGGAGGAGATCGCGAAGCGTCGAATCCCCGTCGTTCTGGGACCGCTCGATTTTGACGATACCGACCGCACGCTCTCCAATGCAGGCAAACTCGCGAACGCCGGAGTGCAGGTCGCGTTCTGCTCGGACGCGCCGCTCACGGATCCGGCGTCGCTGCGGCTCTCGGCCGCGATCGCCGTGAGATCCGGCCTTGCATACGAAAAGGCGCTGCGTGCCCTGACACGAACGCCCGCCGAGCTACTCGGCATCGATCGTCAAACCGGCAGTCTGCAGCCGGGGTTGGACGCGGATTTGCTACTGCTCAATGGCGATCCGCTCGCCTTGACGACCGGCGTCGAGGCGGTCATTTCGGGCGGCGCGGTAGCCTATCGCCGAAAAAGCACGTAGATAATCGGTAATATAATCGTACACTCGCGAAGCGAGCGAATGAACTATGAACCTGTACCCGATAAATAGAATACTGCTCTCGATTTCGGTTTTGGCCGCGCTAATATTCCCGGCGTTAGTCCGGGCGCAGCGGCTGGCGATCCGAAACGTCCGCATACTCCCGGTGCAGGGCGGGGTGATCGACAACGGATCCATCCTGATCGAGAACGGGAAGATCAAGGCAATTGGTCCCGCGATCGCGATTCCATCCGGGTTTACGGTTCTGGATGGCGGCGGCGCGACCGTGATGCCCGGTATCGTAGATGCGAATGCTCATTTCGGGCTGCGGGATACCGCCAACGAGCAGGCATCGGAAGTGACTCCACAGTTCGATATCCTGGCTCAGGCCGCGCCTCGAAGTCGAGACTACCAGAAGGCGCTGTCCTACGGAGTGACGTCCGCGCTGCTCGGGCCGGCGTCCGCCAACGTGGTGGGGGGACAGTGCGCGGTGCTGAAGACGGCAGGTGGTTCGCTTGGCAAGATGCTTCTGCGCGAACGAACCGGCGTACGCGCAGCGCTCGGCCTGGACACTTATCGCGGAAACGGCGGCTTCTTCCGCGCCAGTCCCGACAGCCTCGCGAACATCTACCTGCGTCGGCCTAATTCACGGATGGGGGCAGTATGGGAACTCAGAAACGCTCTTGACCATGCCGCTAAGTCGAAATCGCTGAACGAAGTCAGGCAGGGTAGGGCGTCGCTAAGGGTCAACGCTCGGATCGAGAACGATATTCGTGCGGCGCTGTCCATCGCGGACGAGTTTGAAGTTCCGAAGTTCACGCTCGAAGAGGGCTGTGAGGCGTACAAGGTGGTCGATCTCCTGGCGGCACGGCACGCGTCCGTTGTCCTGGGCCCGCTTTACGATCCCCAATCCAGTGTTTCGGAAGGCGCGGGGCCGCTGCTTAACACGCCGGGATTGCTAGCGGCGAGGGGTATTATGGTGGCCTTCGGTTCGAATGGCGACGATCCCGAGCCGCTTCTGCACTGGGCCGCGCTGGCTGTGAAGTACGGCATGAAGCCCGAGACCGCGCTCCGCGCGCTCACGCTAGATGCCGCCGAGATTTGCGGTGTCGCGGATAGGGTCGGCAGCCTGGAAGTAGGCAAGGACGCCGACTTATTGATACTGAGCGGAGATCCGCTGGAAATGACGACGCATATCGAAAAGGTACTCGTGAACGGACAGGTGGTATACCGTGGGCAATAGATGGCTGCCGCTGCTCCTGGCGCTAGCGCTATACTCCGGGCAAAAGGCTTCGGCGCAGCAGAGCAATGTCCTGGCGATACGGGCGGCCCGCGTAATACCGATTTCCGGCCCAGAAATCGCGAACGGAATCGTCCTAGTCCGTGATGGCAAGATCGTCGCGGTAGGCGCAAATGTCGCTATCCCCGAAGGCGCGAAAGTGCTGGAGACCCCGGTCGTAATGCCCGGCCTCGTCGAGGCGCACGGCGCGCGGGGGATGGACGCGCCTAACGAAAACGTCTCGATCACCCCCTTTGTAACGACTGCCGATGGACTCGATCCCGTAAGTATCGCCTTCGAGGACGCAATTCGCGACGGGGTCACGACGCTCCAGATACTTCCCGGCAACGCGACTGTAGTGGGCGGCACGGGCATTATCATTCGGCCGGTAGGCGTCACTGTTGAAAGCATGGTTGTTCGCCGTCCGAGCGGGATGAAACTCTCACTCCTCGCGTCCGGCGGTCGAAACAAGGTGGCGCAGATACAGGATCTTCGCCGAGCCTTCGACGACTATTCAGCCTACGTGGAACAACTCGCGGATCGCCGTGCCGACCAGAAGAAGAAGGGCGAACCGGAAGAGGAGTTCGATCCGCGCCAGACCGCCATGCGCGACCTTGTCGAAGGGCGCATGAAGGCCTTTCTCTACTGCCCCGCCGACGCGGATGTGGTTCGCGCAATCGATCTGATCGACAAACTGAAGCTGAACGCGGTCCTCGTTCTCGGCGCGGAGTGCTGGAAAAGCGCTCCATTGATCGCAAAGCGTAAACTATCGGTAGTCCTGGACTCGCAGATGTTGGTCTGGGAGACCGAGCCGGACACCAACCGTGAGATCAGGCATAGGATACCGACCTATTTCCAAAAGGCAGGGGTTAAATACGCGCTGCAGACCCAGGCCGGCACGTTCGCGGCGCGGTCCTTCTGGTATCAAGCGGCGACCGCGGTAAGTTATGGGATCGCGCCCGCCGAAGCGCTTCGAGCCATCACTCTCTCACCGGCGGAGATCCTGGGAATTTCCGACCGAGTTGGAAGCCTGGAAGTGGGAAAGGATGCCAATCTGGTTCTGCTAAGCGGTGATCCTCTCGCCTCCGCGACCTGGGTCGAGACCGTAATCGTCGAGGGCAAGACCCTGTACGAGCGCAAGAACGATGCGCGCCTCCGCAAACTCCTGACCGGCAAGGACGGCCCGGATGCTCCCTAGCCATCCATGC
>JAYTEU010000822.1:0-4587 GCA_043734985.1 Chthonomonadaceae bacterium | reverse complement strand
AAACGACGGCTGCAATGATTAGGATGCGAATCACTGGATCGCCGAATTTTTCGAGGTAGAGTTTCCACCACGGGGTACGCTCAGGGGGAGAGAGAACATTAATGCCAAACTTCTCACGAGAAGTAATCACTTCCTCATTTGAAAGCCCTCTTAACTTATTACCTGTATCTGCTGTAGTAATCATACGGTTCCTTAATGTAATCATAGTTAAATGGTTACATGAATAGACGACGCAATGCTTAGAGCCGATGAATTTCGGGATCTAAGTTGAAAAACATTATCAGGGGATCGTATAGCGGATAGACGTTCTGATGAATATCCGATTGCTGTTATTAGTTATTCTACTATCTCTCTAAAGATTCCTGCTGCTTCAACAACGTGTGTTAGTGGTTAGTGTATCCTTAATTCTGTAAATTCTTTGAGGTCCTGTTCGTGAAACACGGATAGGTCATGGTGTGTCCTTTCCCAGCTGACATTGACATCTACAGATTTGAACTATCAACGTGTAAGAAAATTCTGTTCAATGGCCGTCCGTTCGATTTTAGTTATCCGGATGCTATCTCAACTTCCGGAAATTGGGCGGTTAAGTCCGATGGAAACTATTGGTATTTACTTGATATGTTGACGGGAGCCGTCCGGCGGTTTGTCGGCACCGAGCCTTATTTCCTGCCACTCAATTCAAAGTGAAATGGAAGGCCTGCCATCTACAGATGACTAAGAACCGCACAGCTTCGCCACAATGCCGGAGATGTGCCGCGCTCTGGTTTCGGGGGTTTTGGCATTGTTCACCTGGCGGACGAACTCCTTGCGCATGGATAGTGAGTTTGCCAAGACGTTTTCAGCTTCCCAGAACGATTTCGTGGCCGGCGCGCGCCGATTCGTAGGCAGCAAGGACGAGGCGCACATTTTCGCGGCCGTCCTGCGGCGTGGCGATCAGCGGTTCTCCAAGGGTAACCACGTCGATGAAATGGGAAATGGCGCGCTCGTAGGTAGAACTCCACGTGGCGTCGGTGAGGATCGGCTCCGGCGGGCCGGAAGCCGGGAAATAGACAAGGCCATTTCCCGCGCCATAGGCGTCCAGGCTCAGACAGCCCTCCGAGCCGAAAACGGTGATGGAGGGCGATGCACCCCGGCCGCGCGTGGCGTGGCAGGCGAAGAGCTGGCCGCAATGCCCACCCGCGAAGCGCAGGTTCAGAACCGCAAGGTCCTCCTGCTCCGAGCCAAGCTCGGGACGGTATTGGGCCGTCATCGCCTGCACGGCAGTGACGTCGCCCGCGAGATGGCGGATGGCATCTACTATATGGATGCCGCCATCCATGAGGTGGCCGCCGCCGGATTGAGCGGGATCGGCGCGCCAGTCTCGGTTCAGCTCGGCGCGCTGCCAGTAGGCGAACGTTCCCTGAATCCCGACGACTCTGCCGATTCTGCCCTCGCGGATCATTTCCGCAGCTGCCGCGACCGTAGTCGACATACGCTGCGGCTCCAGATGCATCAGCGTGACGCCGTTCGCCTCCGCAGCCCGGATCATGGCGTCGCACTCTTCCACGTTCAGGGCCAGCGGCTTCTCACACAATACGTGCTTTCCGGCCTCTGCAAACGCGATGGCTATAGGCGCATGAAGGTGATGCGGCAGACACAGATCGACCGCGTGAACCTCTTCATCGGCCAGAAGCACGCGATAGTCGCCCACCACGCGCGCCTCCGGGTTGCCGCAATCCGCCGCTGCCTTTTGCGCGCGCTCACCATCAGGATCACAGCAGGCAACGACCGTCGCGCGCGCGATCTCAGACTTATACGCGTGCAGGTGCCTTCCCACGATGTCGCCACACCCAATCACCGCTACGTTCAATCGTTCGGTTGTCAATACTATGCTCTTTCCAGCCAACGCGGCATTCAGTTACTCAACGGCGAACTTCGTGCACTTTTATCCAGGCGAAACCCGCTGCGACTAATTCATTCGTCGTTGCTCCGCGGAAAACCTGCGGCGGCGAGTGAGCGGCAGGATCATTCAGTTCTCGCCTCGCTGCCTGGTCGTTTATTAGCCCAGCCGCACGGAATTATTTCGTAACGGGCCATCAATGCCGCGCGGAAACAGCAGATTGAACAACTGCCTGAACTCTAATTGGAACTCGCCAGATCGTGCAGGCATTTGCGTCGGCGCAATCGAATAGAGCGTTGACAAATGCAAAGGAGTGAATGGGCAATGGCCATAAAAATATACGAGCTAAACCACGTCGCGCTGCACGTCAGCGATCTGGACGCGTCGATCCGGTTCTATCGCGACGTGCTGGGACTGCCGCAGATTCCACGCCCGGCGTTCAACTTTGCCGGAGCCTGGTTTGCGCTGGGCAGCCAGGAGCTGCACCTTATCTCCGACCCGTTGCTGTCCTCGGAGCGCCGACGGCACCACCACTTCGCGCTCCTGGTGGACGATGCCCACGCAGCTAAAGCGGAGCTGGCTTCCAGGGGTGCAATCAATATGGAGGGACCGTCGCCCCGCCCGGATGGCCCGCTTCAGCTTTTCTTCCACGATCCGGACGGCTATAGGATCGAGCTTTACCATTGGCCGGGTTCGCGTGACAAGGTGAGTGGGTGAGTGGGTGAGCGGGAGAGCGGGCCAGAGGATGACGTGATTGCCGCCATTCGACCTTGGCCCGATTGAACTTCCTCTGCATTTCTTTGGCTTCGTACGAATAGGAGACCTACATGCCGGCTTTGAATGCGAAAGAGTATCTGATCACCAGCCTGCGAATGCAGCACGGTAGGCTGGTGAAGGATCTGATGGCGCTGCCCGAAGAGCTGCACAACAAACCATTTGCCGGCTGCGCGAAATCGCCGCTCTACATGATTGTGGAGTGCGCCTGGGTGAACGGCTGGATACAGGAAGTGCTCGAAGGCGGCCCGGCGACACGGCTGACCGATGAAGAGGAGGTCGCGCTTTTCGGCGCTATCGATACGACCGAAAAAGCGCTCGCGATGCTGGAGGAGAGTGTGACGAAGCTCTCCGCAGTCTATGAATCGCTCGACGAGAACACGCTCGGCGATATGACCGATAAGCCCTTTGGCAGGCCCGTGCCACTATTCCAGCCCGCGTCGCTTCCTATCAGCCACATGATGTACCATGATGGGCAATTGAACTATATACAGCAGCTCCACGGGGACGATAAGATCCACTGGTAATTACGCGAGTATCCCGCTGACCACCTCTCCGTGAACATCGGTCAGGCGGCGGCGGATGCCGTTGTGGTAGTAGGTCAGTCGCTTGTGGTCCAGGCCCAGCAGTCGCAGAACCGTGGCGTGAAGGTCATAGACCTGGACCGGATTGTCAGCGGCAAAGTAGCCGACCTCGTCCGACGAGCCGAAGCCGAATCCGGGCTTGAGACCGCCGCCCGCCATCCATACCGTAAAAGCGTGCGGATGGTGGTCTCGCCCCTTCGCACCGATCCCCTGCGTAATGGGGGTCCTGCCGAACTCGGTCGTCCAGAGCAGCAGCGTGTCCTGGAGCATGCCGCGCCTCTTCAAGTCCTGGAGGAGTCCGGCGGCCGGCTGGTCGAGTGTCGCGGCCTGGCGCGCGTGGTTATCCACCAAATCCTCGTGCGCGTCCCAGTTGATTCGGGGTGAGCCGAACGCGCCGCCATTGTACAACTGTACGAATCGCACGCCTCTCTCCAGCAGCCGCCGCGCCAGCAGGCAGTTGCGCCCAAACGGAGCCGAGGCGGGATTGTCCAGCCCGTAGAGCCGCTTCGTCTCCTCGCTCTCCGCGTCCACGTTTACCGCTTCCGGGACGCTCACCTGCATGCGCGCCGCCAGCTCGTAGGAGCGAATACGCGCATCCAGGGCGCTGTCACCGGGATTCTCGGCAAGAAACCGGCGGTTTGCATGATCCAGAAACCGGATGCCCGCCGCTCGCTGTGGAACGTCCAGATCCGGAGGCGGAAACAGATCGGTGACGGGCGCCCCTACCGTGCGCAGCGCTGTGCCCTGGTGCGCTGCCGGCAGGAACCCTGAGGTCCAGTTGATGGCGCCGCCCGCAGGCACGCCGCGCGGATCGGGCAGCACCACGAATGCAGGCAGGTTCTGGTTCTCCGTGCCCAGGCCATAGGAGAGCCAGGAGCCGAGGCAGGGAAACCCGTTCATGGTGAAGCCGCTGTTCATAAAGAACGTTGCGGGGGTGTGGTTCGAGCTTTTCGAGGTCATGGAGTAGAGGAAGGTCATGTCGTCGACACAACCTGCGAGATGCGGCAGCAGGTCGCTGACCCACAGGCCGCTTCGCCCATGCCGGTGAAACTCCCACGGGCTCTTCATCAGGTTGCCCGGCTGGCCGAAGAAGGTGTCGATCTTCCCCTTATCCGTCAGCGATTTGCCGTGATTCTTCACGAGTTCGGGCTTCCAATCGAAGGTATCGAGGTGGCTAACTCCTCCCGTCGAGAAGATGTTGATCACCCGCTTTACCCTGGCCGGAAAGTGCAGTCCGGAGGCTCCAAGGCTGCCCTGCTCGCCCGCTTCGGCGCCTTCATGCATAAGGCAGGCGAGGGCTATAGCGCCCAGCCCTCCGGCGGATTGTGACAGCATCTCCCTGCGTGATAT
>JAYTEU010000821.1:0-2859 GCA_043734985.1 Chthonomonadaceae bacterium | reverse complement strand
GCGGCGGGTGGGTTTGAGCTGCACAGCTTTATGCTGGCGCGGCATGGGCATATCGTGGCGGAGGAGTGGTGGGAGCCGTACCGGGCGGAGCTGCCGCATGTGCTCTATTCGCTGAGCAAGAGCTTCGCTTCCACGGCGGCGGGACTGGCGATTGCGGAGGGCAAACTCTCACTCGACGACACGGTACTCTCCTTCTTCCCGGACGACGCGCCCGCCGAGGTGAGCGACAACCTGCGGGCGATGCGCGTGCGCCATCTGCTTTCGATGTCGACCGGCAACGCGCAGGATACGACCGGATCGCTCTCGAGTCTGGGCGGCGATAACTGGGTGAAGGGATTTCTGGCCTGCCCCGTGGAGCATGCTCCCGGCACGCACTTTGTCTATAACAGCGGCGCGACTTACATGGTGTCGGCGATCGTGCAGAAGGTCACGGGCGAGGGACTGCTGGACTACCTGACGCCGCGCCTCCTCCGGCCGCTGGGCATCCATGGCGCGACGTGGGAGACCTGTCCGCGCGGAATCGCGCTCGGCGGGTGGGGCATGAAGGTCAAATCGGAGGATATCGCGCGGTTCGGACAGCTCTACTTGCAGCGCGGCATGTGGAACGGGACGCGCCTGCTGTCGGAAACGTGGGTGGAGGAGGCGACTTCCTTCCAGGTCTCCAACGGCGATAGTCCGGAGAGCGACTGGGCGCAGGGCTATGGCTTCCAGTTCTGGCGGTGCCGCCACGGCGCGTACCGGGGCGACGGCGCTTTCGGCCAGTACTGCGTGGTGATGCCGGAGCAGGACGCCGTTCTCGCCATCACCGGCGGCTTGAAGGACATGCAGGCCGTGCTGAACCTGGTCTGGGAGCATCTGCTGCCCGCTTTCGGCGCTGCTCAGGCGTTGTTCGATCCTGCCGATTTGGATGCTCTGCCGACGCGCGCCGCGAACCTCAAAGTCGCCGCTCCGGCGGGCGAGTCGACCTCCCACCTGGCGGCAGAGATTTCTGGGAAGACATACGTCCTCGAAATGGCGGCTGCCACACCGGAATCACGTCTTCAGCCGCGGGAGCCGGGTTTCGAGGCCATTCGGTTCGAGCTTACGAGCAAGCCGCCGTCCCTCATGCTGCGAAACGCTTACGGTGATCTCAACGTTCCGTGCGGCCTGGACGGATCGTGGCCCTCCGCGCGCATTCCGTTCCGAAACGCCACGCCGGAGACGGTCGCGGCATCCGGCGCGTGGACCGCGCCCCGGGTCTTTACCTTCCGGCTTTGCCTCGCGGAAACCCCCTTCTGCCCCACGCTTACGTGCCGCTTCGATGGCAACACCGTCACTATCGACTATGTGCCGAACTGCGGCTTCCGGTCGGAACCGTTTCCGCCGATTGTTGGAAGATTTTCTGAACTGTGATTTGAATGATTGTGGGATGGACTACGATTATGGAGAGCCACAACGCTGCGCCGGTAATCATAGTCTATCCGTTAATCCGATAAATCACAGTTCAGACAACGTGTTACCGTTCCCAGGCAAGACGTAGTGGGTCAGTCTTTCCGTAGTCCCAGCAATCGCAAAACCCCCAAAATACCGGTTCAGACAGGCTGTTCAATACCCGACCGCGCCCGCATCCGGGGAGCGGGGATCGGTGACCCCGACGCGAAGGCCAGTGACGGGCTCCAGCGCGATGCTCTCCAGGTCGCCCCATGCCTCGCCCATCAGTCCCGGTTTGGCGGCGAAGCGATGCCCCATCGCCTCCAGGCGCGCCCGGACCGCGGGGCTCATGGCAGAACGCTCGGCGCGGATTTCGTCCGGCATCCATTGGTGGTGCAGCCGCGGCGCGCCCGCCGCATTTTCCAGGCTCATCTTGTGGTCGATCACGTGAACGAGAGTCTGGAGGACCGTCGTGATGATCGTCGGGCCGCCGGGGCTGCCGGTAACCAGAAGCAGGCGGCCGTCCTTGAGCACCATGGTAGGCGTCATGGAGGAGAGCGGGCGCTTATTGGGCGCGATCGCGTTTGCCTCGCCCTGGATGAGGCCGAAGCCGTTGGGAGTGCCTGGTTTCGCGGCGAAATCGTCCATCTCGTTGTTGAGCAGGAACCCCGCGCCCTTGACCGTGACTCCGCTGCCGAAGCCCATGTTCAGCGTATAGGTGTTCGAAACTGCGTTGCCCTCCGCGTCCACGACGGAAAAGTGCGTCGTCTGGGTCGATTCGTGCATGGCAGGGTGCCCGTGCCCGATCACGGCGCTCGGGGTGGCCTTGTCCAAATCGATCGTCGCCGCGACTTCAGAGGCGTATTTCTCCGAGGTAAGGCCCGCTGTCGGAACCTTTACAAAGTCCGGGTCTCCGGCGAACTCGGCGCGATCGGCAAACGCGCGGCGCATGGTCTCAACCAGAAGGTGGTCGGTTCGCGCCTCATCGGACTGTAGCGCGGCCAGATCGTACCGCTCCAGAATGTGCAGCATTTCGATCAGCGCAATGCCTCCGGAGCTTGGAGGCGGCATCGTAATGATCTCGTGCCCGCGGTATCGGCCGATCAGCGGCGCGCGCTCGACCGCCTTGTATTCCGCCAGGTCCTTGAGGGTGATGAGCCCGCCGTGCTCCGCCTGGTCGGAGGCGATGAGCTGCGCGGTCCGACCTGAGTAGAAATCCTTCGGTCCGTCCGTCTGGATGCGGCGAAGCGTGGCGGCCAAATCCGGCTGCCGGAAGAGGTCGCCCTCCTTATAGAACTCTCCGCCTTTCTGGAAGACGCGCCGGCTCTCTTCGAACTTGCTGAGTGGCTTTGTATTGCGAAGGCCGCGCGCCAGGGACTTGCTGAGTTTGAAGCCCTGTTCGGCAAGGCGGCATGCGGGATCCAGCACCTCGCGCCACTTCAGCTTGCC
>JAYTEU010000820.1:0-4712 GCA_043734985.1 Chthonomonadaceae bacterium | reverse complement strand
GCTGATCCCGCTGCCGGAAGCTCCGCAAGCGCCCTAGCATGACACCGCGAATGCTATAATACACGAAAGCGTAACGATTCGCCGGAAGGAGCGCCAAATTGATCGCCATCACGTTTCCCGATAGAGAGTCCGAGAAGCGAGCCCTTGCCTTTTTGCTGGGTCGTTTCTCGGGCCGCATCCTAAAATCTGGGGAGCATCTGGTACCGGAGGCAGCCCTGGAAGCGCTCGCGGACCAGAACATCTCATTTCTAGTGAAGGGGAAAGCCACATATGCGCAGCAGATGGCGGCGGTTCGAGGTGCTGATACCCCTTTTGCAGGACAATCAGATAATATCGAGTAACTAACACCCATCATGACTGACGACTCCGCCTCAGTATTGCCGCCCGATTTTCAGGCGATCTTCGAAGCTTCGCCGGACGCCTATCTCGTGCTGCTTCCGAATCCACCGGAGTACACGATCGTGGCGGTGACCGATGCCTACCTGAAAACCACAATGACCCGCCGCAACGAGATTGTGGACCGCGCGATATTCGACGTGTTCCCGGACAATCCCGCGAATGACGGCGCTTCCGGCGTCAGCAGCCTCCGGAGATCCCTGGATAGGGTGTTCCGCACCCGCGAACCGCATAAGATGGACGTGCTGAGATACGACATCCGGCGGCGCGAGGAGGAGGGCGGCGGCTTCGAGGTGCGATGCTGGTCTCCTCGAAACTCGCCTTTGATCGGCGCGGATGGGAATATCCTCTACATCCACCATCGCGTCGAAGTAGCCGCTCTCACTGACGACCGTGAATGTCGTTTGGCGGCGATCGTCGAATCTTCCGAGACCGCGATCTACGGCAATACGCTCGATGGGATCATCACGAGCTGGAACCCGGCCGCCGAACGGTTGTACGGCTATTCCGGCGACGAGATGATCGGCCGTTCCATATCGCTTCTGATTTCCAAGGATCGGCCAGACGAGCTGCCGTCGATCCTTGAGCGCGTGAAGAGCGGCGAGCGCATCGATCACTACGAAACCGAGCGGATCTGCAAGGACGGCCGCAGGCTGGTGATCTCCAAGACGATTTCTCCGATCAAGAACGCGGCGGGCGAGATTGTCGGCGCGTCGAGCATTGCGCGCGACATCTCCGAGCCCAAGCGCATCGAAATCGAGCACGGTCGCCTCCTGGAAAGCCTTCGACAGGAACGCGCGCGCATGGAGAACATCGTCGCCAGCGTGCCTGGAGTGGTATGGGAGGCCTGGGGTCAGCCCGATTCCGCAGGCCAGAGGATGAACTTTGTGAGCACCTACGTGGAGAAGATGCTCGGATACAGCGTGGAGGAGTGGCAGTCCACTCCCAATTTCTGGCTATCGATCGTACATCCGGACGACCGTGAGGCTGCGGTCAAGGAGGCGAATCGCGCATTTACCACCGAAGACTCGCACACCAACGAATTCCGATGGATCACGCGAGACGGGCGCGCGCTAAACGTCGAATCCTATTCCATGGTTGTGAAAGATGATGCGGGGGCGCCGGTAGGCATGCGCGGCGTGACGATTGATGTCTCGGAACGCAAGCGGGCGGAGGCGGAGCGCGGGCGCCATCTGGAAGAGATCGAAAGCCTGAATGTCCGGCTTCGTCGGGGAATGCGGGAGACGCACCACCGCGTAAAGAACAACCTGCAGGCGATCGGCGCCCTCATCAATATCCAGACCATGGAGTACCGAGATACCGTGCCGGTAAAGGAGCTCCACAGGCTCAGTCAGCACATCCACGCTCTCGCGAGCATCCACGACCTGCTGACCCGCCAATCGCGGTCCGATCCGGAGGTCGAGGATCTCTCGGTGGCGGCCGCGCTGGAGATGCTTGCGCCCACGCTGCAATCGATGATGAAAGAAAGACGCCTGAATATTGTGGCGGAGGACATTCTGCTTCCCATCCACCACGGCACCACGCTCGCGGTGCTCATTAACGAGCTCGTCTCCAATGCCATAAAACATGGTGAGGGCGACGTGGCGCTCCATTTTGCCGTAAGCGGCGACCGAGTCAGGCTGGAAGTGACCGATCGCGGACCGGGCTTTCCGCTGAATTTCGACCCGGCCGCGGCGGCAAACACGGGGATCGAGCTTATTACGTCGCTCGCGGAATGGGATCTGCAGGGAAGTACTCGCTACGAGAACCTTCCGGACGGCGGGGCCCGCGTCGTCGTCGAGTTTCCGCTGCCTGCCAAAAAAGACCCGGACTGACCCGTACCGCCCCAACAATGCGAACGACCTCTTCGGGCGGCCGGTGCAAGGCCGTAGTACCGGCCCTGCTTGCTGCCTGTAGCTCACGGCGCGAATGGCTTCCTCTATTCCGCCTTGACGGTTCCCGCCCCGCTTCGCCGGCTCTGTTCGTTCTTCTGCTGCGCCAATACTCCGTCCGCGCCCTTCTGCAGCTTTGCCAGCACCGCGGCTCGATCGTAGTCGTGCAGCTCACGCTCCGTCGTGAAGCCCAGCGCCTCCGCCCGCGCCGTTGCGCGACCGCGCGCCTGCTGGCTGTGCCTGCCCGCGGGCGACACGTGCCGCTGCCCGGCAACCGAATTCGGCGCAAGCGACGGCGCGCCCGTGGTCTCTTCCGCCTTACCTGTCAAGTCGGCTGTTTTCGTCTCTGTGCTCATATCGATCTCCTTAATAGGACGGCGCAGCCTTATGGCGTCACAAATCCCGTGGGCAAAATGGACTGCCCCTGCATTTTACGAAAATTTCTGTCGATTAGTTCCAGCATTGCACTATTACAAACAATACTTCGAATACCTTTGGTTACCGTCCCAAAAGCACACGCCTGTTGGCATTGAATCCGCGCCGGCTGCCATCGTAAATTTGGAACGGCAATTCATCTTCCTTTTTCCGTTCCTGCACGATGCAATCTCCGAAGAAAGCAGCCGGGCTTGCCTATTTGCCGGAGGCGAGGTCTGCAAAGCCTGGCGCGAGTGGAAGCGTCACAGCGCCGGTCGCGGCCCATTCCGTGCCTCGCGTCAGGAGCGTCGCAAAGTCCGGAGCGGATGTCGGCGTGACATCGTGGCCGAGCAGGCAGACGAAGATCCGCCCCTTGCCGTAGCGCACCACGTAGACTAATGGCTCGTTCGCGCCGGTGCCTCGCGTGGCAGGGTCGGAGAAGGCCGTGGCGAGGATGTGCATGTTCACCGCCGGGCCGCGCTGTCCGTGGTAGAGCTCGTCGGTCGCGTGCATCCATTTCGCCGGAACGCCCTGCATAATGGGATGCGACGGATCGCGCACCAACATCTCGAAGGCGTGCTGCGCGCCATGCCCCGCGCCCGGCCCATCGCCCCTGGGAGTGCGGACCACATCGCCCGCGTCGCTCACGGTGATGCGGTCGCCGAACGCCGGTCCCTGCCAGCACAGCCCCACCATCTTGTGCCACTCCTGCCACTTCGGGAAGGGGTTGTTGGCCGCGTGGTAGATCACCAGCCCGCCCCCGCGCGCCATGTACTGCTCCAGCGCCTTCTGCACGCCCGCCGGCCACGCCTCGCCGTTGTAGTTGCAGACCACCGCCTGAACGCGTGAGAAGTCGGGGTGAAACCGCAGCCACCGCGCCGGAGTCGCGCCCTTCGGAGGCGTGACCACCACGGTGATGCGGAACCTGCCGGTCAGCGCCAACTCGTCTTTAAGGATCGGCGTGGTCGCCTGCCATTTGTGGTTATTCTGCCCCGTGATAAGCATTACGTTGATCTTGTCCTGGCCGCTCGCCGCAACAGTTGCGCCCGATAGTACGAACAGGGCGCACGAGACGGGTAATATCCGCATTGAGTCTTCCTTTTCCTGGAACGATTTAGTGGTCATTATAGCATCAGGGGCAGGATGCGGAGGTCGGAAGGTGTCGGTGAGAGCTGTCTGAACTCGGATTCTTGTGATTAGAGGATGGACTATGACTTTCGAGTCGGGGGTTTTTGCTTGGATTGTCAATTGGCTGGTGATGTGTTAGAATGCCGACACATCACCAGCCACTCAACCCAGATCAAAGGATAATGCGCGAGTGAGCGATTCCACGGAGCTCAAAGCAGCAATCGTGCCGCACGCCCGTCCCCTCGGCCCGGCTGCCACCTACAAGCACGACCACCCGCCGATCCAGAACGTCAATGCGCTGGTCCACAGCAAGCGCAGCCTCGGCCAGCAGGTGGCGGACAAGATCGCGTCGGTAGTAGGCGGGTGGCCCTTCATCATCACGCAGTCTTTCATATTGGGAGTCTGGATCATCTCGAACGTTTACCTGGCGCTCCACTACAAGGAGAAGGCGTTCGATCCCTACCCCTTCATCCTCCTCAATCTCGTGCTCAGCTTCCAGGCCGCCTACACCGGCCCCATTGTTATGATGAGCCAGAACCGCCAGAACGAAAAGGACCGCATGTCGGCGCAGTCGGATTTCGAGTGCAACCTCAAAGCAGAAGAGGAGATCCGCGTGATCATGGACCACCTGACCCACCAGGACCAGATCCTGGTCGAGCAGGACTATGTCCTCGCGCGGCAGACCGCGCTCCTCGACGACATCGCCGCCCGCGTCCAGACCCTTCAAAACGAGCAGTCCGCCCTCATGGGCAAGCGCGCCCCCTGACTAATTACATACAGGCGTGCCTACTGCCTACTGGCCTACGCCTCCTCGATCGCCGCCTTCCGCTCCTGGATCGCCCGGATGCGCGCGGTGTCGAACTTGGGCTTGCGGTCGAAGTC
>JAYTEU010000819.1:0-2699 GCA_043734985.1 Chthonomonadaceae bacterium | reverse complement strand
ATTGGCGCGAACATCGCCTACCTGATACCACACGGCTCGGTGCGCGTCTCTGTGATGGGCATGGAGGAGCGGCACGCCGACGCGGTCGAGCTTCGCGCTATGGACGCGATGGTGGCGCAAGGGATGGAAGAGGGGGCCTGGGGGCTTAGCACCGGTATCTGGTACTCTCCGATGCGCGCCGCCGCGCACGAGGAGCTTGTAACACTGACCCGTACGGCAGGCTTCTTCGCGACCCACCAGCGCGACTATGGCGACCAAATACTCGCCGCGACTGAGGAGAGCCTCAGCTACGCGCGAGACGCCGGCGTGGCGGTCCAGATCGCGCACCTCCAGATGAACGGACCCGGCAACGCCGGTCGTGCCGGCGAGCTGCTCGCGCGGCTGGACGAGGCGCGCGCCTCCGGAATCGACGTAACCTGCGATACCTATCCCTACACGGCGGGATCGACGTTCATTCAATCGCTTCTGCCGTCCTGGGCGATCGAGGCGGGACCCGAAGCCGTGATGCGCAGTCTCGGCGACCCGGAAACGCGTCGGCGAATTGTGGACGCCATCGCTTCCGACGCGGCAGCGCGCAGCGGCGGGCCGGGCTGGGACCGCTACAATCTCGTCGGAGCGCAGTCGTCGCAGAACCGATCGCTGGAGGGACTGACCTTTGCCAATGCAGCCGAAGCGCGCGGCATGACCGTGCCGGAGTGGGTGTGCGCCGTACTGGAAGAGGACGAGCTTCGAGCCTGCTACGTTCACCACGCCGCGCATGAGGGCAACGTCCGCGACATCCTGAAGTGGCCCGGCCAGATGATCGGAAGCGACGGTCTGCACCTTCCGGGCAAAACGCATCCCCGCCTGTACGGGACGTTCCCCCGGATCCTTGGTAAGTATGCGAGAGACGAGGCCGTGATCACTTTGGAGGAGGCTGTCCGCAAAATGACCTCGATCCCCGCCGCTCGGCTCGGCTTAAAACAGCGCGGCGAGCTCAAGGCCGGATACGCCGCCGACGTCGTCCTCTTCGACCCACTAACGGTGTCGGACACCGCCACGTTCGACGATCCGCTTCGCTATCCCACCGGCCTGCCGTATGTATTCGTAAACGGTATCGCGGTGAAGTGGAAGGACCAGCCGACAAACGCGCTGCCCGGCCAGGTGCTGAGGAAGCGGTAGAAGACGGCGCTTTCTCGTGATCGGAGGGCCGCGATATGCCGGGCGAACGCGAACGAGGGGAGATCGAGGCACAGCTCGACCGTATCGATCGTGCGGTCGCTGAACTCCAGCGCCTCCACGGCCTCGGCGATCCGAGCCTTCGGGACGATCCTGGGGTCACCGAAGCGCAAGCCGCCTCGGAACTCCAAGCGGCGATCGACTCGCTGCCTGACTACGCGTGGCTGATGCCCGACCTTCGGGCCACCCTGAAGCGCGGCGAGCGGCAGTCCGGCAGGGCAGCCGAAATCACGGCGGAAACCGGAGCCGCACGAAGGCACATACTCCCGCAACGATGGCCGTGTCTCTTGACTTTGGTCGCTTTGGTCGCCGTCTGCTGCGTTCTGGCTCTTTTATTCGCGAATGGAATCTCTCGCCTTATAATCCCTGACCCGAATGAGCACTCCCGGAGCCGCAGCGACATGGAGTTTTCGCTCTCTCGCACGGGAACCGCACTCGTGGTTAATGCCCATGGAACGGGAGGACGCGACCTTTACTACGCGGACCTTGTGACCCACACGGTTCGCCGGATCGCCGCCACTCCGGACTACGAGACGGCTCCTGCCATCTCGCCGAACGGCAAGTGGATCGCCTACGCCTCCGGCAAGCCCGGCGAGCGCGAGGACCAACTCTGGCTGCGGTCGGTCGACGGGGCCGTTGTGCGGCAGCTTACCTTCGGCGCGGCGAATATCTGCTCTCCAAGGTTCTATCCCTCCGCAAACCGAATTCTGTTCACGCGCGATACGGACTATCATTGGGGCGGACTGGCGGCAAACTGGTGGGGTGGGGGCACGCTCTGGTCCATAAAAACCGATGGCTCCGAACTTCGCCCCGTCCTGCCGGATCTCGGAATTGTAAGCGACCCGCGCCTCTCTAGGGACGGCAAGTGGATCGTATACATGGACGGCGGCATATGGGTAACGCGGCTCGACGGAACCGGCCATCCTAAACAAGTGGCCGGCTCCGATGCCAGGTGCGCCGACTTCTCGCCGGACGGCAAGCGCGTGGTCTATGTTGAAGGCCAGTACAGCACCACCATGGATATCTTCACCGTTCCCATCTCCGGCGGCAAAGCCACGAAGGTTCTCGGCGCTCCCCTGGGAGCCTACTATCCGCACTTCACTCCCGACGGCAAGCATATCCTCTTCCAGGTAGAAACCTGGCCAAACGGCGGGAGCGGCGATCCGCAGTCCAGCCTCTGGAGAGTAGGATTGAAGGGCGCGCCCGCCGTCCAAATCGCCGGTCCTGTCCTGTTTGAAGACTCAGAGCATGCCAGCCCTTGACTTCAGGCCCGGTAGGGTGTATACTAAGCCTGTCGATGCGGGGTGGAGCAGTCCGGTAGCTCGTCGGGCTCATAACCCGAAGGTCGTCAGTTCGAGTCTGACCCCCGCTCCCAATCGAAGGCCGCATGGAGAAATCCATGCGGCCTTCTTCGTTAACAGTTGGAGTAGTGATGGACTTCGATGAGCAAAAGCGAATTGTCCAACAGCAGCGAGCGGGCT
>JAYTEU010000818.1:0-2408 GCA_043734985.1 Chthonomonadaceae bacterium | reverse complement strand
GATCGCCTGGCGAATACGGTCGATTTCCAGCTCGGATTTGACGGCGCGCTGTCTCGCCAGCGCCATTGCCACGTCGCTGAATTGGACGGCGGGAGCCTGCTTGCCTATCTGCTGCATCAGCGCGTACTCACGCGAAGTCGCGGCGTTGTCGCCATAGGGCGTAAGCGTGGCGACCGAAGGGCATCGCCGAATCCAGCCCACCACCGCAGAGAGGAAACCGCTTGCGTCGGACGCCTTCTGAATGCCGGTGAGCTTTTCGGCGGTCTCGTCCGGCCCGAGCTGCGGGCCGGTCCATGTCTCCGTGGTGGCATTGCGCGCCGGCAGAAAGAGTATCTCCTTCACCTCCATCGGCGTATCCCGCAGGCCCGTTCGCGCCGGTAGCGAGTCCGGGAGCAGCACGAGGAACGCGCCGGGGGTTTCTACGCCGGTGAGGTAGAAGAAGCTGCTGTTCTGTCGATAGACGTTCGCGCCGCCGAACTCATCTTCGCGGGAGCCGCGAATTACCACGACGCTGTCCGGGAACGCCGCTTGCAGCCGTTCGCGCCGGGCGTGGAACTCCTCCGCGGGAAAGCCTGCCAGCGGCGGTGGTGGATCGGCCAGGAATGCGGGCTTGCTGCTGTCAGTCGAGCCTTGATCCGCGGGCGGGATGGTCATGGCATGGTCTCCTATGGGCGAACTATGTGTGAGGCGGCAAGATTATGTTTGATCCATGATGCGCAGTGCGGCCCATCTTGCGATCGAAAGGCGCAATTCTCCGCAAATTGTACCCCGAGCAGCAAGGAAGACGGGTGGAAAATCGGCTGAGGATGGGAAACGAGGCTCTAGTCCACGACCCTTATTTTGGGCAGCCCTGGATACCGGCGCCGCCGTTCTGGAAACCGTTCGCGAATACCTGACTGGATTTGAGGGCTTTCGCGTGACCGTCGAGGAAGGCGAGGCAGGAGCCCTCCAGGTGGCGCGTCGTGAAGACGTTGCCGAAATCGAAGTTGAAGTAGGCGTCGTCCGTGGAATCGGCGTACGTATCGATAGCCGACTCGTTGCCGGACCAGGACGCCTCCTCGCCGAGGAGCATCCACGAGGTCGGATTTGCAATGGCGGCGAGCGACCTGCCCGCGTTATAGCCGGTGGCCGTCTGATACACCAGGCAGCTATTGTAGGTGTAGGATACACCGGATGCCCGGCCCTGTGCATCGGAGGGGCAGACAAATACCTGTACGTTCTTGACATAGGGCGCGATGCTGCCGCGCGAGGCGTCGTAGGATTTCGGCGTGCGGTTCGCGCCGAAAGCGGAGTAGTAGATCCATCCCCCCGTCTGGTTGACGCCGCCCGTCCCATCCGTCGCGCCCGGCAGAAGCTCGTCGTAATCCTGAATGTATTGCGCGAAGCCCAGATTGAGCTGATGGTGGTTGCTCAGGCACGCCGTTCGCCGCGCGCTTTCACGCGCCTTGGCAAAGACCGGAAAGATAAGAGCCGCCAGAATGGCTATTATTGCGATCACAACTAGCAGCTCGATGAGAGTGAACCCGCCATTCGCGGCCCGCGTAAGGTGGTATCGCATGCTGCCGCTGGTTTTTTCACGGTTGGGATTGCTCAAACGAATCATTCTGCGGCCTCTCGCATGACGAACCTGTGGATTGTCACTTGTATGGACGGTTTGCGCCCGAAAACGGTTCATGAATTGGAGGTGGATTTGCAGAGGGCGCCACGCTGCGACCTGTTGAACGTTGAGACGTAGGTATCCGCGCAGAATTGGGAAGCAGGATACCCCGTCAGGATTGTTTGACCGCGATCGTCACTTTCTCGATGGCGTTCATGCCGGAGCGGCCAATGGGGCGGGGCATCGGCTGGGCGATTCCGTTACCGTCGATGGCGCGGCATCTCAGATCGTAGGTTCCGGGGGCTGCCGCCGGAAGTGCGGCGGCCCAGTGGACGATCGCGTACCGCATCGGCCAGGACTTGGGGCGGTTGGTTTGCGGGTCGAAGCCGAGCGTGCCGGGCGGGACTTTCCCGTCCGGAAGACCACCTGCCCAGTTGGACGGAGTGGGCAAAAGCTGGGCATCCTGCCAGGGAGCGCTTATGAAATAGGAATCGCCCAAAGGCAGCGATGCGCCCTGTCGCTGCAGCCAATATTGAACCTTGCTGAGACCGGAGACCCCCACCTGCGCCACGCCCGAAATCGGGATCGCCGCGCCGGACTTTGCCTGCTCCGGGAAAGTCAGAAACCGGGCCACCGTCTTCATCCAGCTATCGATATCGTTGCCTTCGTCCGCGTAGGTGTCGTTTGCACCCGGCAGGTTCGTGAGTACAATGCGCTGTATCCACTTTACGCTCTTGAAGCCATACGCCTCCGGCACGATGATACGTACTGGGCCGCCGCGCTTTCCGGAGAGCATCTCACCGTTCAGCTT
>JAYTEU010000817.1:0-5162 GCA_043734985.1 Chthonomonadaceae bacterium | reverse complement strand
AGTTCGCGGGCTGTAGCGTTCCGGCTCCAGCGGGCGGTACCCAGGCGCGAACACGCCGCGGTAGTTGTCGCGATTGATAAAGGTGTGCGTGGTATCGCCATAGGCGCGGATGCTTGCGACCTCGATCGCGCCGTCGGCATCCTCATGCAGCGCCGGCGGCATGACGCCCACCGCGCCGCGAGCCAGCGCTGTCTCGAAGGCCGCCCCGACGTCGTCCACTTCCAGAGCGACGTCTTGGACGCCGTCGCCGTGCCGAATCAATCTTTCATTGTCCGGATGGTCCGCCGTAAGCGGCGACGCCAGCACGAAGGTTATGTCGCCCTGCCGAAGCACATATCCCGCCTCATGGCGAAGCCCTGTCTCCAGCCCGGCATAGCCCACGACCTCGAAGCCGAACGCATTTCTATAAAAATAGGCGGACTGCCGGGCGTTACCGACAAAGAACCGCACATGATCGACTCGTCTCAGGTTGATGGTGTCCATTCGCCTCAGTCCCTCCCTTACTGGACAATACGCTGTGAAACGGTGTTTTCCTCCCGGAAGTCTCATCTGCAAAATTCTAGAGAACAATATCGCGCGTACGACCATAAAGCAGGAATCTCTTTGCGAACTGCCGAAAGCCACTCCCGGTGGAACAATTCTGAAATGGGTGTAATTAAGAGGGAGGAATCGACATGGGCATGGTTTTGAGCCTATTGGGCTTCTGCTTCATTATCGCCGGCGTGGTCTGCACTATTATGGTGCTTATCGACGCATTCAGAAATGAAGCATGGAAGGGCATACTCGGCTTTTTTTGCGGGCTGTACCTCCTTTACTACGCGTTCGCGGAATACCAGGGCGACAACAAAATGATGCTCATCCTGGGCATGCTCCTAGGCGGCATTGTAGGAGGCGGGCTTATTGCAGCAGGCGGAGCGATGGCAAGAGGCGGATAATCCTCTTGCTGAGATGTTTGTAATGTGCGGACAGGCTCCTCATTCGCGAACGACGGGCATTCGCATCGGAGGCATCGTCGCCTTTGGAATCCTGGTCGGGACGCTTCTGTTAAGCTTCCTACCAAGATGGCACGGATTGGCCTGCCCCATATTATTGATATATCACGTTCACTGTCCGGGCTGCGGGATCACTCGCAGCCTCGTCGAATTGTGGCGCGGTCATTTCTGGCTCTCCTTTCGTTATC
This sequence comes from Chthonomonadaceae bacterium, assembly GCA_043734985.1. Lineage (GTDB taxonomy): Bacteria > Armatimonadota > Chthonomonadetes > Chthonomonadales > Chthonomonadaceae > DATGJU01. The sequence goes on along the minus strand of JAYTEU010000817.1, from coordinate 3,982 downwards.
ATCCCTTTGGCTTCCTCGTTTTTGTCATCTGCGTGATGCTTATCGTTGGCGGACTGCTCGACGGGCGCTCCGAGCGAGCGAGCGCCCAAGTTCGCCTTACGGCTTCACGCCTCCTGAATCCGCGCGTTGTCGTTCCAGTTGCCTGCCTCCTGATAGCCGTCTGGTTTACGCGTCTGCTCTTGGAAGTCAACCACAACACGCTCTTTCGCTGGTAATACTACTGGATCGACCGCTCCGCTTGAGAAACACCCGGCCCAGGCAGGAACATCCGAGCACGATTGCGAATAAACGTACATCGCCGCCCCTCCCGGCAATGGCGCAGCCGCGCTTACTCCCTCTCCGCCTCGGAGAGGGCTGAGGAGAGGCAGCATTCCCTCCCTCTCCGCTTCGGAGAGGGCCGGGGAGAGGTACGCGCCAGTTGATTTTTGCAGACCGTTATGTTATATTGGAGACACGTCCATCTCCCCGCCTCTTAAAGCCTTGATTATGCCTGACACGGGACCCGGTATCAACCTATCCCGTGGCCGTTAGGAAGTATACGAAGAACGAAGACGTTCCCGGCATGGCACGGCGTCCACTTCGTCAACCTCATTGAAGGGAAGCGTTCATGTTCTGTTTCGGGAAAAACCTGCGGGTTCGTCCTGTAATAGCGTCGATATTCGCCCTGCTTATCAGTCTTGGCCTCGCCCACTCCGCGGCTGCCGACGCCAAGTCCGACGCCGAGAAGAAGGTGCGGGAGGACACGTATCGGGCGATCTTCCAGACCGTGGACTCCACCTCGCTTCGCCATACCGTTACCGCCCTCGCGCAAAACGGATCGCGTGTAGCCGGTTACCCCGGCGATAACATCAAGTCCGCCGCGTTTGTCGAACAGAAGTTCCGGTCCATACTGGGTACTGCCGGGAACATCGGGGTCGATACGTTCGATGTGACCATTCCGTACGATCCCTCCGTTGATGAAGAGGGCAAGGCGCCGGCCATGGGCGCCTTCATCGACTTCGGCAAACAGCCGGCCACCACGTCCACTGTGTCCACGCTGCCCACCGCGACCACCCGCCTCAAGATGTATCCGCTGTGGCCCAACCTCGTTCGCACGCCCACTCTGCCCGTGAACGGGCTTACCGGCCGGGTCATCTACGTCCGCGACGGCAAGATCAACAACTTCAACGGCAAGGACGTAGACAACTCCATCGTCATGGTGGATTTCAACTGCGCGGCCGAATGGATGAACGCGCCCCGGCTCGGCGCGAAGGCGGTCATCTTCGTCGCGCCCACGAGCACCACGCGCGGCGAGGCGGAAGCGAAGTTCATCTCCATCCCGATCTCCATTCCGCGCTTCTTTATGAAGCAGAAGGACGCTGCTCCGCTGATTGCCGCGTGCGTCGGGGGACGGCCGCCGACCGCCACGCTCCACTGCACAATGCCCTGGGCGGCGCGGACCTGTAAGAACTTCACGGGCTGGATTCAGGGCGTCGATCCCAAGCTCAAAGACCAGATTATCGTGGTGCAGTCCTATTACGACGCGACCTCCGTCGTTCCCGCGCTGGCTCCCGGCGCGGACACCGCCTGCGGCCTGGCTGCCATGCTGGAGACGATGCGCTACTTCAAGCTGCATCCGCCCGGCCGGACCATGATGTTTGTTGCAACCAGCGGCCACTTCCAGGCGCTCCAGGGTATCCGCGAGTACATCGAAAAGCACATGGCGGAGTGGCAGCCGACGGGATGGTTCGGCACCACTCCCACATCGAAGTCGATCTACCTGTGGGCCGGGCTGGACATGACCAGCCAATCGCGCTCGTTCGGTATCTTCTATAAGGGCTGGTTTTTCGACTACCGCGAGGACATCCAGGGCAAGTTCAGCGATATCGCCCGCGTCTGCCGTGAGAACGCCGAGAAGATCGGTAACACGCTCGGTTTCAACTCCAAGCGCTATTTCAACGACGGCGTCAATCCGGTCGACGGCAAGAACTGGCGAAACTACATTCCCGATAAGCCTGCGTTCGACTCCGAAGTCGTCACCATGTCCGGCGGGTTAGGCATCACGTTCGCCACCACGGATGACAGCCGCTCCCGTGTCGATACCCCCTACGATACGATCGACACCGTCAATATTGCCAACCTCGCCCAGCAGGTAAAGCTGCTCGAATGCCTGCTCTGGCACATCGTGACCGACACCAACGCGCCCGGCGACGTCAACGCGCAGCGAATGCCCATCACGGACCCGTCGAAGTGGTCGCGGCTCGCCCTTCAAGGCGGGTTCGCCACCGTCCAGGGCCGCGTGCAGATGTTCAACCCGAAGAAGTCGTTCATTGCGTTCTCCGACCCGCGCCTATCCGACACGCTCGTGGTGGTGCGAAACCGGAACAAGTCGTTCATGGGCGTGCGCGGCAACATGGTGCAGATGGCGCAGTGGACCACGCCGGACAAGATGGCCTCGCTCCAGCGCAACCCGGATGGCAGCCTCAAATTCACGGACGCCTCGCGCTCCTCGATCCTGGACGATGCGGGCCACCCGGTGCCGGCCTCCAACTTCTTCGCGTTCCACGGTATCGCGCCGCTGACGGCCTACGGCACCAACAAGCCCGTGCTGCTCGCCGCCTACCACCTCGACAGCCGCGACGAAAAGCCCGACCTCGCCGACAAGACCGGCCGGACGATGATACCCAACCCCTCGCGCGGTGAGATCGACTACGCGCCCGACCTCGGCTCGCAGGGCGCGAAGTACGTCCCGCTGGAGCTGATGGTGACGACCGCCGTCAAGGAGACGCCGGTCATAGTCTTCCGATCCGTGCCGACTGCCATTTATGACCTTGTAGATCAGCAGTCGCTGCGCGCCCTGACCGGCATCGATGTCTACGACGGCCAGTCGAACGGCGAGCCGCGCACCTACGGCTACGCCATCGATCCCCAGGACCCGAGCCTCGTCGGCTCCTATGTCGAGGACGTCGCCGTTATCTTCTCCCAGCCCGGTTCGCGCCTGAAGATCGCCATGAACAGCGGTCCCGGCTCGACGCGCCTGCTGCTGGTTAACTCCGACTACAACTACGACCCCAAGAATCCCAAGGCGGAGGGCGGCAAGCCGGAGGGCATCGGCTACCTCGTGGCGGGCGATCCGCGCGACTCCCAGGACGCGGAGCTGATAGGCGATACCGCGGAGCAGGCGAAGTACGATCCCGGCCGCGAGATCGCAAAATCCGGCGCGATCTACTACACGGCGCTGCGCGTGGCCGAAGACATGTGGCGGCTCGACGATTTTCGTATGCGAAGGCTCGCCAAGTACCGCATCCTGGATATGGACAGCGACGAGGGCATCTCCGGCCTCCATAAGCGCGCGGCGGAATCCATCGCCGCGGCCAAGAAAGATATCGAAGCCAAGGACTGGGAGCGGTTCGACTCGGACTCGCGCGCCGCCTGGGGCTTTGAGAGCCGCGCCTATCCCGACGTGCAGCAGATGGCGACCGACGTCGTGCAGGGCGTTCTCTTCTACCTGGCGCTGCTTCTGCCGTTCGCCTACTTTATGGAGCGGCTCGTCTTCGGGTTCTACGACCTCAAGCGGCAGTTGGCGGTCGCGGGCGGCATCTTCCTGGCGATCTTTATCTGCTTCCGCTTCATCCATCCCGCTTTTGATATCACGATGAACCCGATCATCGTCCTGCTGGCGTTCATCATGGGCGCGCTCTCGTTTATCGTCATAGGCCTTATCGCCGGTAAGTTCGAAGAGCAGTTGAAGCAGATGAACCAGACGATGGGCGGCGTCCACAAGGCGGATATAGGGCGTGTCTCCGTGGCGGTCGCGGCCTTCAACCTCGGCGTCTCCAATATGCGCCGCCGCAAGGCCCGAACGTTCCTCACCTGTATCACGCTGATCCTGCTCACGTTTACCGTCCTCTCCTTTACTTCGGTGGTGCAGACCATCCGGTTCAACGAAGTGCCCGCGCCGAGCGACCATGGGCCGCGCTACAACGGCATCATGATCCGCACC
>JAYTEU010000816.1:0-4618 GCA_043734985.1 Chthonomonadaceae bacterium | reverse complement strand
AAGGGCTTGATTATCTCTGAAATCAATTCGATCGGGCCAATCAGCCAGAAGAGCTCGGGGAATTTCCCTCCGCCCACGCCCAGTGACGGACCCATGAAGTGGCGGAAGTAACCGGCGACGCCCTGCGTCTTGAAGCCCCAATACTGAACGTAGATGAATATTACAACTCCGAGCGCGAGCGTATTGGTCACATTGCCGGTCGGTGAATGGAAGCCGGGTATCAGGCCGATAAGGTTCATCAGCAGGATATAAAGGAAGACTGTCCCGACGATGGGGATATGCTTCTCTCCGCCGGGGCCGATGATGCCCACGGTGAAGTTTCGCATGTTCTCGGCCAGCCACTCGCCGAAGTTCGCAAATCCTTTGGGAACGTCGTGCAGCTTTCGGGTAAATAAGATCCCGAGGATTACCATAAAGCCCGCAACGAAGACCGCATTGGCGAACAGCAGGTCGGCGGGCGGAACCTCGCCGGGATTGTGCTCGCCGCCTTCGTGCTGGACGGCGTGCGTACCCTCCGCGCCTGCCTCACTCACGGGCGATCCCGCTGGATGCTCGCCCTGTGCGATCCGAAACGGATGAAGCCTTCCGGAACCCGCGTGACTATTCGTTACCGGCATTTCAAGCTGCTCCTTCTTGGATCGGTCTGACCTGGACCGCGACCGGCGTATCACCCGTCAGCGGCGATGCATTCGCGGCCGATCGCGCCCTATCGTCCGAGGCGGGCAGGGCTGCGATAGGGGCGTTCATGGCGAATGCGCGTTTCCAGCGTGGATTTGCCTGCAGGAACGCCCGGGCAACGGTCTCCAGGGTAATCACGACCGGAACAGTCGAACAGCCGACGAATGCCGCAAACGCCGCCGCATTGCCCATCCGCGTCGCAAAGTAGAGGCCGATAGCGTAGATCGGCAGCTTCATTATCAGCACGACCTGAAGCAGGGCCGTGGCGCGCGCTGTCGCGCCTTTGTAAAACAGAGCCGGTATGCAGACCTTGAGGCTGAAAAGGCTGAAAAGCGATGTAAAGGCCCCGATTGCGAAGCCCGCTGCCCAGGTCGAATGGCCCGCGGCTACGAGCGCCGGCGCGACCACGATCGCCCCGACTACACTGTGAAAAAAAGTACGAAGTGTTTGACTGTGAAGTTTAATCATAAGCCTATAGGAAAAATCGCTCGTAATCTCAGAATATTATGTCACAGAAGCGCGCTCGGTTAGCTGTAATCGACCAAAATCGGATACGTTATCGATTTAGCTGCTGAATAACCCGCATCAATGACAGTATGCCTACGATAAATCCGAGCACGGTACCGATGAACGCGCAGATGTTGATGTGAAACCGCTGGTCCAGCCACCATCCGCCCAGGCCCAGCACAATGATCGGCGCAATGAAGGAGCTTGCCGCCGTGGCCGCGATTGCGACCTTCTGGTAGGATCCTGGCGTCACGGTCCCCGGCGCCTGCTTTCCCGCCACGGGAGGAAGCTTGACCTCGATCTTCGGCGCATCCGGTATCCGGGTCGGCGGCGGAGGCGCCGGAAAACGCTCCGGGATGTCCTTCTCGCTCTCGTCCTTCTCCGCCATGGCCCATACTGCTTTCTGTCTCAATACGGCCGCATGTCGTGCGGCGAGGGATCGGAGTGGGACTTCAGTCCCACGGCATTCGCCTCACCCTACGGTGCATCCTCTAGCGCGCTTGCTTCCAGGGTTTCCGGTTTCTCGAAGAACTCGGCGTGGAGGGCTCGGACGGCGCGGTGGATCTCGCTTTCAGAGATAAGGCACGAGACGGACATCTCCGTATCCGCGGTCTGGTAGACTGGAATGCGCGCCTCGGTGAGTGTTCGGAATATCCGCGATATGACGCCCGGCACTTTACGATAGCGGGATGCAATGACCGACACAATCGTACAGTTCTCTACCACGGTCGCGGGCACGTCCACGACGCGAACCCTGTTCTCGACGGCTGCAAGCAGCGGACGTTGAACGCTGTAAGCCAGGTCCATGCCTTCGGAAAACTTGAAAATATAGTAGTTCGCGTACTTGCCTTCCGCGTCCTGTTCGTCCAGCTCGACCGGGACCACCATGCCGTCGAGCAGATCCCGCGCCACCGGATATTGAGAGCGCGGCACGCAGAACGAGAGCGCGGTCTGGCTGAACGTCAGCAGGAAAATACTGACGCCTGCCTTGGCCATCATGCGATAGACTTCGCGCTCCACGATAGGCTTATGCGCGGCATTGTCGATCTCGAGCCGAATAAATACCAGTTTACCGGTGTGCGTGATTCCGGTCACGCGGCGCGATGCCGCTTCGGCGGACTCGTAACCGGTGATCCTTGTGCCGGGCGCATCGGAGAACGTCGACTTAACCCACAGAGGAATATTGTGGTCCATCGCGATCTCGGCGGCGCGTGGGTGCACGACCTTCGCGCCCTGGTGCGCGATCTCCGCGACCTCCTGGTAGGTGCAGACATCAAGCGTCCGGGCGGCGGGAACCAGATCGGGATCGGCGGTCTTGACTCCGTCCACATCGGTGAATATCTCAACGCCGACCGCGTGCAGGGCGGCTCCGAGCGCTGAGGCTGTCGTATCGCTGCCGCCGCGTCCGAGTGTCGTTATTGCGCCGTGCTCGTATTCGTCGCTGGGCTCGGTTATCCCCTGGAAGCCGCATACTACCGGAATATAGCCCTGTTCCAGCAGCCGGTGAATGTAGTAGGGCCGGATCTCGCGGATGCGCGCGTTCCCGAATACGGGATCGGTGATTATCCCCGCCTGGCCGCCCGAGAGCGCGATGGCGTTATAACCGAATGTCTGAAGCGTGTGCGCGAAGACCACGGTCGAAATGATCTCGCCGCATGCCATCATCATGTCCATCTCACGCGGCGCCGGCGGCACCTGCGGATCGATGTCCTTTAGCACTTTAACAAGCGTGTCGGTCGCATACGGCGCTCCGGCGCGCCCGATTGCCGAAACCACTACCACGGGCATAAAGCCCGCCTCACGCGCCTGAATTACCTTGCGCGCGGCGAGAAGGCGATGCTCGTGACGGTCGACGGAAGTGCCGCCGAATTTCTGGACGAGTATTTTCAAAGCTCGTCCTCCGCTTCGATGCTGCTCTCGTGAACGGAGGCTGCGTCGAGGCTGAACTTCGCGCGCAGGCTCGTCACGGCGTCCGCGATCTTTTCGACTTCGAGAAGGCACTGCACGGAATCGTGCGAGTCGCCGATCTCCAATATTTGCGCGCCTGCTTCAAAAAGCGCATCGGCAATCATTATTATGACCCCGTGCAAATCGCGCATCGAGGCCGCGCGAATGGCGACTAGGCCGAGATCGCGCCGCGTGGCAATCTGCATTCCAGTCGCTTCGAGCGCCAGGTGCGCGCGCTGGAGGTCTCTGCCCGCCATCGCCATAGTCAGGCGAGTGCGGTGCATTTTGATCAGGAAAACCGGTACATTAATATTGGCGAGGGATTGAAAAACCTGGAGGATGCGATCGGTTCGCCCGGCATCGTCGCCAGTATAGATCACCAAATGGGCAACGTCGCGTATCACCGTCAGTCCGGATACGCCGCGCTCCCGCTCAAAGGAGACATTCGAGGTAGCGCTTTTGACAGCCTGAATATCCATGGAATTCTCGCCGAACCCGCCTCCCGGCAACCGCGCCGGGACATTGTGAATTGTTTCTCAATTAAGTATATCACATCCTCCTATGGGAGTCAACGCGATTCCTGCCTGACTGCTAAGTTTTTTACATTTAGACATTTCTGTTCGATTTCGAGTAAAATGGGTTTATCTCTAGATAATTTCCATGTGACCCGCGATTCTTTTACAACGAACCACGCTTAACAGAAACCTTGAAGAGACTACTCAATTACAACATTGGCCTTATAGGCCTTACGATTTAACCCCTTCCGAACTGCCTGATGCGCCCTCCGGACGGGGCAGCAGAAATGGAGTCCGGCTATGTCCCGTCCCCTTGTCGCCGTCGTTGGAAGACCCAACGTCGGCAAATCCACCCTTTTTAACCGCTTTATCGGCCACCGCGTCGCCATCGTCGAAGATACGCCCGGCATCACTCGGGACCGTCTGTACCACAATGTCGATTGGCGCGGTATCGAGTTCACGGTCATCGATACCGGCGGGATCATCCTTAACGAGACGGACCCCCTCGCCGTGCAGGTGCGTACGCAGGCCGAGATCGCGATGGAGGAGGCGCAGGTCATCCTTTTTGTGGTCGACGCGGTGGACGGCATGACATCGATCGACCAGGATATTGCCGATGTACTCCGCATGTCGAAAGTTCCGCTGCTGCTCGTCGTCAATAAGGCGGACAATCCCCGGCTCATGCAGGACGCGGCCGAGTTCTACGGGCTGGGGCTGGGCGAAGTCTATTCGGTCTCCGCCGCGCACGGGCATGGCGTCGCCGATCTGCTCGACGAGGTCGTCAAGCTCTTTCCGGCAGATTTCGACTCGGAGGAGGTGGACGAGGATGCCATTCGCCTCGCCATCATCGGCCGCCCGAATGTCGGCAAATCGTCGCTTATGAACTCAATTCTTGGCGAAGAGCGCGTGATCGTCAGCCCAATTCCGGGAACGACCCGCGACACGATCGATACCGATTTCGAGTGGGACGG
>JAYTEU010000815.1:0-2727 GCA_043734985.1 Chthonomonadaceae bacterium | reverse complement strand
GTGGATGAGGGTGTCTACGAGGAAGTGAAATTTCTCGTGCTGGTCGCCCGCCAGTGGCTCGGTGGTTGCGCCGAGCACGAGGATGTCGACGGCGTAGTTTTTCGCGGCAGCTAGAATTCCCTCGGCGGCATCGCGAACGCGCTCTACGTGCTCGCTCGCCGTCACTCCCTCACGGCTCGCGCTTGCCATGGCCTCGCGCAGCATACGCTCGGCGGACTGCTCTTCTTCCACCAGTGGCGCATTGAGGGGCAGCGTTCGGGGCACCTCCAGGAAGTAGACGAGCCGAATATCCGCTTTGGCCCCGCGCGATACTCGGGCCGCCAGCACCGCGCCGTAGTCCAGCTCCATGTTGGCGACGATCGGGACAAGGACTGTCAGCTTCCGCTTCGATGGGTCCGTGGAAGTTCCGGCCTTATCGCGCAGGATTCCGGGCCGGTTGGCCATGCGCAGGGACGCGCGGGCGTCCTCGACAGTCTCTGCGGTCGGAAGCTGGGAGCGTACTCCCGGCACGGTCTTGCAGACGGCGAGAACCTGCTGCGGGAGGCTGACGAAGAGGATGCGCGACTTGGCCGCCTCGATGTCGCGCATCGCCTCCAGGAAGGTCTTCGCCCCGTCCTCCGAAATGCCGTCGAGGTGGGAACAGTCTACGATGATGCCTTCGGGGTGATTGGTCAGGAGCAGGTTCGCCGCCGCCTTGATCGTCATCCATTGATTGCGCGTCAGGGAGCCGGATAGCCGGACCACATCGTCCTTCGTCTCAATGATCATGTGCGGCGCCTCCCAGCGCCTGGTCTCCGCCCTGCGGGCCGGACACATCCGAAAGGCCATCGTTTGCAGGAAGATCCGCCTGCTGCTGCAAATAGTATCTCACATTTGCGACAATCACATCTTTCCGTCCGAGAAGCGAAGCCTTGAGTATCAGCCCGTTGTTGCCGTGGAGCAGATGGTGCCACCACTTCGTAGGGACGAATTCCGGTACGATCACCGTTACCAGATGGTGCCTGCGCTCCAGTTGAACGGCGTCGAGATAGCGCAGTACGGGCGTGACCAGCGACCGGTACGGCGAGTTTAGAACGATCAGAGGGATATCGGTCGCCCACTCCTCCCAGCGCTCCTTCAATAGTTCTGTCTTTTCGGGATCCGTTTCGATGTAGACGGCGCGGCAGTCGGGCGACAGCGACCGCGCGTATTCCAGCGCCGGCATGATGCCGCGGTGCAACCCTGGCACGAGCATCAGGACCGTATTGTGCAGCGGGGCGGCGGGCGCCGTGTAGCTGGCCATCTTCAACTGCTGCGCGACATCGAGATAGTGCTTATGGATGGCGCGGAAGATCGCAACCAGGATAACGATAAGGATCATTACGATCCAGGCGCCTTCGGTGAACTTCTCGTACGATATGTCGATCAGCACCAAAAGCGTGGCCACCGCTCCCAGGCCATTTATCGCTGCTTTGATCTTCCAGCCTCGCTCCCTGTCTTTGAGCCAGTGCATGACCATGCCGCTCTGCGAGAGCGTGAATGCCGTGAAGACGCCGATCGCATACAGCGGGATCAGCGCGTCCACCACTCCCCTCTTTACGATTATTAGGAGGGCGGCGGCGATTCCGAGCAGGACGATTCCATTGTTATAGACCAGTTTATCGCCGAGATTGGAGAGCTGCTTGGGGACGAACTTGTCGCGCGCCAGTATGGAGGAGAGCCGAGGAAAGTCGGCATAGCTGGTATTCGCGGCCAGCACCAGAATGGCGGCGGTCGCGATCTGCGTCAGGTAGTAGCCTACGGCCCATCGCCCTGTCTTTCCGAAGACCGCGCCCGATATCTGATCGATGACCGCGTTGGCGGTCTTGCCGTCGTGCTCCCAGTAGACGACGTGCAGCTTCATTGCCAGCGCCGACACACCCAGGAAGATGGTTCCAAGGATCACGCCCATTGCTAAAAGGGTATAAGCCGCGTTCTTGGACTTCGGCTTTTGGAAGGCCGGTATTCCGTTGCTCACGGCCTCCGTACCCGTCATGGCGGAACAGCCGTTTGCAAACGCCTTCGCCAATACCAGGAAGCCGACCGAACCGCCAGTCGCCTCCGCCTTGCCGACCCAGTCCTGGTTGACGAACTCAGGATGGAGATGCCATCCGAACAGCCAGGGTCCGGCCAACCCAATGGCGATCATAACGTAACACATAACTACGAACGCGTAGGTCGGGATTGCAAAGAGCGAGCCGGACTCTTTCAGACCTCGCAAGTTGGCGAGGGTCAGGAGCGCAATGAACATGAGCGACCATGGGACGAGCTGCTCGAAGTGGAGCCACTGAAGCGACGGTGGGAGCGGCATGGCGGAGAGATTCTGCACGCCGGACGCAATCGAAACCGAGACGGTAAGCACGTAGTCGATCAGAAGCGCCGACGCGGCCACCAGCCCTGCCAGGTCGCCGAGGTTTTCCCGCGAGACGATGTAGGAGCCTCCGCCGCTCGGATATCCGAAGATGGTCTGCCAATAGGAGATCACGACGATCACGAGCAGGGCCACGATCAAACCCGTAATGAGCATCGTGTAGTGCGTATACTGCTCGCGAAACTGGTATGCGAACAGCCCGGCCGCTCCGAGCGCCAGTACGATCTGCTGCGTCGCGTATGCTACGGAGGAGATGGCGTCCGAGGCGAACACGGGCAGGGCGAGAATCTTGGGAAGCAGGGTATGTTCGGCATGCTCGGTGGAGATAGGGCTGCCCA
>JAYTEU010000814.1:0-2351 GCA_043734985.1 Chthonomonadaceae bacterium | reverse complement strand
GCCTGCTGCAGAGCGTCGCGGCGCTGCGCGCCGATCCGCGCGAAAGACTGCATTTGCTAGTAGCGCACTACGAGCGGTCGCAGGAGCAGCTTGCTCTGGAGCCGGGCACGGAGTTCCGGCAGGCTGAGCGCCGCATTCATATCGCGCGTATCTACCAGCGCCGCGATCGCCCGGCCGACTCCGCCGCCAGTTACCGCGAAGCGCTCGGTCTGCTGGAAAAGTGCGACGATTCATCTGAAACCGATCTCACGCGCGCCGAGTGCCAGCACCGGATTGCAACTCTGCTCGCGGAACCGCTCGGGCAGCCGCACGAAGCGGTTCCTCATTATCAAAGCGCGATTGGCCTCTATCAGCCGCACGAACCGTTCGTACATGGGTTTCAACAGTCGCTGGAACTATGCCGCGCCGGACTGGACCGAGCGAGGGCGGCGGAGAGCAAGCAGGACCACGGGCGCGACCGAGAGCGGTCCCGCGAGTAGCGAAGGGATCCTCCAGGACACATTAAATGTCATCAGACTCCTCAAGACCGATATACAGCCTGCCGCTCTTCCCGCTCCACTTCGTACTGTTCCCGCAATTCCCGCTGCAGCTTCAGATATTTGAAGACAGGTACCGAGCGATGATCTCCGAGTGTATCGAGCGCGAGCAGCCGTTCGGAGTCGTCCTGATCGCGGACGGTGACGAGGTAGGATCGCCCGCGACCCCGCACGATGTCGGCTGCGTGGCCCGGATTGTGGCGGTCAACAAGCTGGACGACGGCCGAATGAACCTCCTTGCCATCGGAGAGAGCCGGTTTCGCCTGCTCGAGTATTCGGAGGCGGAGCTTCCCTATCTGGTGGGCCGCGTCGAAGCCCTCGATGACGGCGACTGGAGCGAAGGCGATCACGAAAAGCCTCTACGCGACCTGCATCGGCTGTTCAAGAAGTACCTGCGGCTGCTGGCGGAGTGCTCCGGAACCGCACTGCCCGAACTCTCGCTTCCGGAGGATCCGACTGCGCTCGGTTTCTGCATCGCCGCAGTGACACAGATGTCGACAACTGAGAAACAGGATCTGCTTGAGATGACCGATCCCCAGGTGCGGCTGAAATCTGAAAAGCGCCTGCTTCGCCGCCAGATCAAGGAGCTGGAGACCCTCAAGACCAGCGCCGATGCGTCCAGTCTGGACAATCAGCAGGAGGCGCGGATCATTTTCGCCGAACGGCTCGATACGACGCGCGAGTTTTGGCAGACTTACCTACAGAACGGCCGAAATTAATGACCAAGACACGCTCGACGTTTTCAGACTTCATTGCGCCACTTCTCTTACTGACCCTTGTACTCATCGGCCTGCTCTCCGCGGTGCGCGCAAATGCCGATGACGGGATCTTCCCCGCCGCGCCTGCAGCCAAATCCGCCATCGATTTCGACGGCCGGGGTTTTCTCATTCATGGCCGACGGGAGTTCCTTGCCTCGGGCACGCTGCACTATCCGCGCGTTCCCAGGCAGCTCTGGCGCGACCGCCTGCTGCGAATCAAGGCGGCCGGATTCAACTGCGTCGAAACCTACGCTTTCTGGAACCTCCACGAACCGCGCGAGGGCAAATGGGATTTCTCCGGCGACAAGGATCTGAACGCCTATCTGAAGCTGATCGAAGAGTTGGGAATGTATTCCATCGTGCGGGTCGGGCCCTACGTGTGCGCGGAGTGGGACAGCGGGGGATATCCGGTCTGGCTGCGCTTCAAGCCGGGCGTAAAGGTCCGCGAGGAGAATCCGCAGTTCGAGGCGGCAGTCGGGCGCTGGTTTGATAAGGTGATGCCGATCGTGGCCGCGCACCAGATCCATCGCGGCGGCGGCGTGATAATGGTGCAGCTTGAAAACGAGCACCCGCAAGGCTGGGGCAGAGAGATGCCGAACGGGTATTTCCGGCGACTCCGGGAGAAGGCGCTTGCGCTCGGCCTGGAGGTTCCGTACTTCTTCAGCGGCCTGCACCATGGCAGCGACCCTGCCGGAAATGCGCCGTGGGACAGCAAGGGCCGCCCAAATCCCTGGTTTACGACCGAATTTTGGCCCGGATGGTACGATCTGTATGGACCGCTGAACGAATCGCGCTACACGGGGTTTGTGCGCGGCACCTGGAAGATAATCGCCTACGGAGGCAACGGCTATAACTTCTACATGCTGCACGGGGGCACCGACTTCGATACCTGGAACGACGACGAGGTCGCTGCCTGCTACGATTACGGCAGCGCGATCGGCCAGGCTGGCGAGCTAAGGCCCATCTACTACGCCTTCAAACACGCCGCGTTGTTCGCCCGAAGCTTTCCCGAGATACTGGAGGACAGTGTCAACTCCAGCGCAGATCGCAAATCGGC
>JAYTEU010000813.1:0-3719 GCA_043734985.1 Chthonomonadaceae bacterium | reverse complement strand
ATCATGTTCTCGGAGCGCAACTCCGTTGGGCTGGACGACCCAAATTCCGATTTCTATTATGTCCCGCAGGATGACTACGATACCTGGCCTGGAGAGGCTGTCCTGGTGCGATGGGGCAGCGGTACGCGCCCGAATGAGGGTTGGATTAAATACGACCGTCACAACGGCGGCGGGAATTATTTGTATTACGATGGGCATGCGAAGTGGCTGCGCTGGGGCCGTGCCCGCGTTGACCAGTACCCCGATCACAAGGTGAGGTTCCCACTTCTCAATCCGCCGCAATAGGCTATAGTGCGAACACTCCCAACAAAAACTAATCGGGAAGTCAAGACTAATACATTGCCTTCCAAATTGCAGCCTGAAAGCAGAAATGAAGACGCGCCAGGTTTCAAAAGCGCACATCTCACTCCTATTGTTATTAGCCGTTCTTTTGAGTTCGGGATGTGCGCATCCATCTGCCCCCAAAGAGCAGCCACAACCAGGTGCGCCGTCTGAAGGGACACCGCCCGATACACGCAACTACCAAGGTAATCGCCACGGAGCCAACTCGTCCGTTGGAATGCCTCATCGGTAAGACATCGGACTGGCTCTGTTCGATTCCCGACGCCTTCCCCTACAGATGTAACTACATTTCGTCTGCAGGCGACGAATCGCTGCCGCCCCCAGTGCGGTGGCAACTCAGGGTTGTCGGCAGCCGGGCACTTTGAAGGAGCGTCGCGGATGTCGCTCCTGTACGTCATCCAGCAGCGGACCACGCTCAATGCCAGCGATCTGAAGGGTGACGCGATCCATGTGCTCCAGGTCGACTTGGGCAGCGCGCTTACCCAAGCTTCCTTCTCGCAGATCGCCCTTCCGGTACAATCCAACGCGCACCCGCAGGGGATCGTGATTCGTGAAGGGCCGGACGGCGACGGGGAGCGAACGACATTTCCAGCCTCATAGGCGCGGGAAGAGAGCGCGTATCTCGCGAAGTAGCGTCTGAAACTCCGGCAGTTCCGTCACGTTCGGCTGCCAGGCGATGCCGCGATCGATCAGGTTGAACTGTGCCTGAATTCGGGCTCCCGGGATAACGTTCCCGCTCTTGTCCCGGTCGCGGCCAAGGAGCCAGATGGTGTCGGCGACGGAGCAGGCAGCGCGCACATCGTGCGTGACCAGGATATAGGTCGTTAGCTCCTCACCACGCGCCATCTCGCGGATGAACTCGCATGCGTTCTCCTGCGCGATCAAGTCGAGGCCGGAGAAGGGCTCGTCCATCAGCAGAAAGTGCTCGCTGCACATGAACTGCTGCGCGATGGAGACTCGCTGGCGCTGCCCGCCGGAGAGTTGAGAGGGATATTTGGAAGCGTGGGCGGTCAGACCGAACCGCTCCAACAGCCCCGTCGCCTTCTCCTTTACCTTCGCCCTGCCCAGCCCGCTGTGGTCGCCGGCGACTACCAGGTTGCCGAGGATGGTCCTGTGCGCGAACAGCGGATAGTTCTGCGCGACGACGCCGACCATGCCCTTCCGTACCGGCACGCCCTCCTTCTCAATGAGCACGGACCCGCTGGTAGGAGTATCCAGGCCCGCGAGAATGCGGAAAAGCGTGGTCTTGCCCATTCCGGAAGGACCGAGCAGCCCCACGACCTGGCCCTGGCTCATCCCCGGCCGGACCAGATCTTTTATCTCCAGGTTCAGATCTCGCAGGACGGGCTCTTCCCCAAAGCTAACGGTCACCCCCTCGACCTTGAGCAGAGTCTCCTTAAATTCGTAAACGGGATCAGCCACTATTTTCTCTCCAGGGTAAGATCGGCATAGGGGCAGACGATCTGGCGGAACAGGCCGATCGCATAGTCCTGCACCAGCCCGACGATCAGGATCACCAACTGGATGGCAAACAGGTACTCCAGGCGGAAGTGCTTGTTCTCGTTCAGCAGGGCGACTCCTATGCCGCCTTCGGCCCGCGCGATACCCTCGACCATCGTCAGCATCATCCAGCCGATGGCGGCGTTCTGCCGGAGCACTTCGAACGCCTGGTCGGCAGTCCCAAGGATGACGACCTCCCAGACGACACGCCACTCACTCATCCGCAGCGTTCGCGCATGATCGAAGGCCGCTTTCGGCACGGCCGCAACGACTGCCGCCATGGAGGTGACATAGAACACCGTGACCGCTAGCACGAGGAGGGACACTTTGAGCGGCCTGCCGCCGCCGAGCATAAGCGTGAAGATGAACGTGAAGCCGAGCAGACTGAGGAAGCGGCCCTTGGAGATCGCGGTCACCAGCGGGCGGAAGACCGGCATGACCGTGAGATAGGCTAGGCCGAGCGAGATCAGCGTGGACCAGCCGAGCGCCTCCAGGTTCAGCCCGAAACTGACGGCGATATCCTGGCCCAGCCCCTCGTGCATCCATAGGTTCTGGAGTGCGTGAAACACCTCCCCGGGGCGAGGCAGCACGCGAAACGGCGAGTTGAGCCATACGAAGAGCGCGATCACGATCTCTGCCAGCGCGATTATCCGCATGGTCTGTACGGAGACTACGCGGTTAGGCGCAAAGACTCCCAGCGCGGCCTGAAGCGGGTTATGCGGTTTGCTCTGCTGCCGCGCCTCCCGGTCGCCCACGCGCAGCGCCTCGGAGCCGGTCGGTATTACCGCGACCTCCTTCGGCTTGGGCTCTTCGATCGTGGGTATAGGGGCATGGGGGCCGGAAGGAGGGCGCGGCGGGTCCTCCTTCTCCGGGGTATCACTCATTACATAGTTCCTTTGTAGCACGACGTAGGGTGGGGGCTCGTCCCCATATGCGCTAACTTAGGGTAATTCCGGCCGTATGGAATGGCGTGGGAATGAATTCCTCGCCTGGTGACTACGCTAAGTCCGCCTTCGCGGACTCGGAATTCAGTCCACGCAGGTGGACATTTTGTCTTCGCAAGCCGAGGATTTCAATCCCACGGGCTCGTCCCCCGCCGTCCGGATTTCGCAGAGAAAAAGCGGCGGATGACAAGCCCCCACCCTACGGCATTACTAACGAGACGTTGCGCCGATAACGATCTCTACACGGCGGTTCATGGCGCGGCCGTCTTGAGAGGCGTTGGGCGCTACCGGGTTTTGGGAGCCGTGTTCGAAGATGCGGATACGGCCCTTCGGGAAGTTGACGGGCGCTTGCTTCTCCAACCATTTCTCCACGGCGAAGGCGCGCTCTTCTGATAGCTTCAAGTTCCCGTTGGGATCGCCCACATTGTCTGTGTATCCATGGATCTCGACGGCGGCGCCACTGGCGACGAGTAGATCGCGGCGGAGATTATCCAACTGGTGGGATGCGCCTGATGAGAAAGTAGCGCGGCCACTATCGAAGTTAATGTGCCAGGCCTTGCGACTTACGGGGTTCTCGATCTTTTTGGAGGCGGTAAAGACCGGCTTCGCATTAGTCATGGCAGTCTCGGTCGGCTTGGCCTGGCGCGAAAGGTTCTGGAGATACGAAGTGTCCGTTATTTGTTCTACCGGGTCGTAACCCTTTAGAAGTTCCGGATACTGGCCCGCAACCACATCGCCGAATACCTTATACGTTGCGCCGAAGAGGTTGGCGGAGCCGGGCACCATCCCGAAAGTCAGCAGCATATCAGCCAGGTTGTTGACGGAGGAGCCGCCGAGGTCGACCGTTACGCCGGTCTTGTCCTGCTGCTGCGTGCCTTTAAAGTAGCGCTCCCAGTAGCTCGGGTCGGTGCCGTTCTCGTGGTAGACCACGTT
>JAYTEU010000812.1:0-2415 GCA_043734985.1 Chthonomonadaceae bacterium | reverse complement strand
GCCTAACCCGCTGGAGCCGGAAGCCGCGCTTGCCTAGAAAGTGTATGAAAACGCCGGATTCTCGCCCCCTAAACCTCCACCCGCACGTGGGTACCCGGTTTGGGGGGACCGGTCGGTGCAAGGTGACACTTCTCCCCAAAGTTGGGGGCTGGGGGCGCTTTTTGAACACACTCTTAGGGATGGCTCAAATACCCCCGGTCAGCAGCCAATCGGTAAAAACGGTGAGCGTGGGAAATACATGACCGGGCTGCGGGTCGGGGAAATCGATGGCCGAGTAGGAGCGTGCGTGGCCGGTCAGAACCAGGACCGTCCTGCATCCTGCAGCGTGGCCCGCGGCGATGTCCCGCGGACTGTCACCTACCGCAAACGAGGCGTTGAGATCGATGCCGTGGTCACGGGCGGCCTGGAGCAGCATTCCGGGCTTCGGCTTCCGGCAGTCGCATCCGGCGTCCGGCGCGTGGACGCAGGCGTAGATGGCGGTAATGTGGCCGCCTGTCTTGGCGACCTCGCATAGCAGATGCTGGTGGAGGACGTCGAGCGCATCCTCCGTCATGTAGCCGCGCCCGACGCCGGATTGATTTGTGTAGACGATGATCTTCCAGCCTGCGTTGTGCAGAGCCGCGATCGCTTCAAGCGCGCCTGGGAGAGGGCGCCAGTCGTCCGCGTTGTCGAGATAGCCGCCCTCCACATTGATGACGCCGTCCCTGTCGAGGAATACTACTCCTGTCCTCAACTGCGGACCGTCTCCAGCTTTGTCTGTTCCAGCAGCGCCGAAAAGAGGATATGCAGCAGAATCATGTGCACGTCCTCTATCCTCTGCATATTCTCCGACTCCACCACGATACATCGGCGCGCTGACTCTTTGAGCTTGCCTCCGCTGAATCCGGCCAGTCCGACCGTATGGGCGCCTGCACGATTCGCCGCTTCGATGCCGTTGATCACGTTCATCGAATTGCCGCTGCCGCTAACTCCGAACACCACATCACCCGGCTCGGCCCAGCACTCCACCTGTGGCGCGAACACGTTGTCCCACTGGGTGTCGTTCGCCCAGGCCATCATAAGCGGAGTACAGTCGGAGAGGCACATTGCCCGTAGTGGCCGGCCCGATTCCAGTGCAATGTTCTTCTGCATATCGTTGACGATGTGGCTGACGCTGCTGCTGCTTCCACCATTGCCCATAAGCAGAACCCGCTTGCCGCCGCGCCACGCATCTACCAGGCTTTCGACGATAGGACCGATCTCACTCGGATCGATTTGGCCAAGCAGCGCTTTCACGTCGCCAAGGTAGCCCTCTACAAACTGGTTCATGTTCATGATCGATTACTACTCCTGCGCCAGCAGTTGGCGCAGCACGTAGGGAAGGATACCGCCGTTCAGGAAGTAGTCTACTTCTATTGGTGTATCGATGCGCAAGGTCAATGGAACCGCTTCGCTGGAGCCGTCGGCGCGATGGATGAAGAGGGTGACGTCGGCGCGGGGAGTGATGCCGTCGGCCAGTCCGGCCATGTCGAAAGTCTCCGTGCCGTCCAATTTCAATGACTGCGCACTCGTGCCCTCCTTGAACTGGCAGGGCAGAACGCCCATTCCGACCAGGTTGCTCCTGTGGATACGCTCGAAGGATTGGGCGATAACGGCTTTGACCCCTAGTAGCCGTGTCCCCTTGGCCGCCCAGTCGCGGCTTGAGCCGGTACCGTATTCCTGGCCCGCGAAGACCATAAGTGGCGTTCCTGACGCCTGATAGCGGATACTGGCATCGTAGATCGCCATCTGTTCGCCGGTCGGCTGGAGCAGCGTAACACCGCCTTCGACGCCGGGCACCATCAGGTTCTTAATGCGCACGTTGGCGAAGGTGCCGCGCATCATTACCTTATCGTTGCCGCGCCGCGAACCGTAGCTGTTGAAATCCTGCGGAGCGACGCCCTTTTCCTGGAGGTAGAGACCGGCGGGAGAGCTGGCCTTGATCGCGCCGGCCGGGCTGATGTGGTCGGTGGTAACTGAATCTCCGAATATGGCGAGCGGCCTGGCTCCCTTGATGTCCTTTGCCGTGTCCGCTTCCATGCCGAACTTGTCGAAATAGGGTGGCTCCTGGATATAGGTCGAGCTCTCGTCCCAGGCGTAGATTTTGCCGGTGGACGTCGGGATCTCCTCCCAGAGCGGGTTCTGGCCGGCGAAGTCCTTGTAGAGCCTGCGGTAAGTTTCGGGGTCGTTGGCGGTCTGAAGGGTGTTCGCGATCTCCTCCATGGAGGGCCAGATATCACGCAGGAATACGGGCTGAGAGCCTATACCGATTCCGAGCGGCTCATTCGCCATGTCGATATCGATTCTGCCCGCGATTGCGAAGGCCACGACCAGCGGCGGGCTCATCAGGAAGTTGGCTTTCACGCTCTGGTGGACACGGGCCTCGAAGTTTCGGTT
>JAYTEU010000811.1:0-1632 GCA_043734985.1 Chthonomonadaceae bacterium | reverse complement strand
CAGTAGGCAATCGGCAGTAGGCAATCGGCAGTCGGAAATGCATTTCCCGATTGCCGCCCGCTCGGGTGAGGAGATGGGCAGCGTTGAACGCATTTCTCGACTGCCGACTGCCGACTGCCCCCTGTGGTATACTCCTTACATACGTTAACTCGAAATCCGCAATGCCTTCGTCGCCGCTTGGATCGTGCTCCGGTGCACTGTCCAGACGGCTTTTTCACGACGGAGGGAAAGGCGCTCACTTACGATGATGCCGGTCTCAAAAGATCGCTGGGATACTAATCGTACCTATGTTATCGGGCACCAGCGCCCGGATACCGACGCCATCGCCTCCGCCCTGGGATATGCCTGGTACCTGAAAGCGATCGGGCAGGAGAATGTTATGGCGGCCCGCGCGGGCCAGCCCGGCGAGCAGGCAGTGTTCGCGCTCCGGCGCTTCGAGCAGCCTGCTCCCATGCTTTTGGCCGGCGTCGCGCCAACTTTTGGGCATATCGCGGTCCCGCAGCCGTCGGTCCTGCCGAATGCGCCGCTTCCCGCCGCCATGGCGCGCGTGGCCGAGGGCGACCGGGTGATTCCGGTCGTGGACGAGATGGGGCGGCCCTCGGGTATCGTCACCTCTCTGGCGCTGGCTCGAGCCTATATGGCGCCAATGAACGTTACTTTGATGCTCGCGCAGTCCTGCCAGACCATCGCCGATTCGGCCGTTACTTTCCGGGAGCGCGACCGGCTGAGCGACCACCGCAACTCCCTTCTGCGCAGCGAGACGGACGATTTCATGGTGGTGTCGGAAGAGGGGCTGTACGTCGGGATCGCCACGCGCCGCCACATCCTTCAGCCGCCGCGCGCCCGCCTGATCCTAGTGGACCATAACGAGCTGTCGCAGGCCGTCGCCGACGCGGAGGAGGCGGAGATCATCGCCGTTCTGGATCATCACCGCCTTGCCAACCCTGCAACGGCCGCGCCGATACCCTTCGTGGTCGACCCCGTCGGCAGCACTTCCACCCTGGTGGCGGAGTACTGCCGCGGGCGCAATCTAGAGCCGCCGCGCCCGCTCGCGGGGATGCTTCTCAGCGGCATACTCTCCGACACGCTCGTCTTTCGCTCTCCGACCACGACGGACCGCGACCGCGAAGCCGCCGCCTGGCTGGCCCGCCTGGCCCACGTCGAGGTAGTAGTTTACGGCGATGAACTCCTTCGCGCCTCACCGGGCCTGACCGCGCGAACTCCGGGCGAGATAATCGATACGGACCGCAAGGCCTACCAGATGAGCGGCACGAAAGTGAGTATCGGGCAGGTGGAGGTTACGGTTTTGCAGGAGCTTCCCGACCGGCGCGCAGACCTGCTGGAGGCGCTTGAGGAGCGGCGGCAGATGGAGGGGCTGGCGCTCATCTGCCTAATGGTGACAGACGTCGTGATGGGCCGGAGCCGTCTTCTCTGTAGGGGTGAGAACTGGATACTTCAGGCGCTCCCGTTCACGCGAATCGCCGACGGCGAGTTCGACCTGGACGATATGCTGTCGCGCAAGAAGCAGTTAGTGCCGGTCCTAATGGCCGTGCTGGACGAGCCGAGGTAGACCGGCCCCCGCGTCACGCCTTCCGATTGACAGCGCCAGGGTCGTAGGGTAAGCTGCCATCC
>JAYTEU010000810.1:0-4571 GCA_043734985.1 Chthonomonadaceae bacterium | reverse complement strand
TGCCGCGCTCATGTTATCAGGAAGTGGACTGGAAAGCGCAAACAGCTTGCGCGCCCAGTCGTCCGGCAAGCCGGAGTCCGAATTGGCGAACACGATCGGGGACGCCGCAATGCCGGAGATGTGACAATTGAACAGGAGCGCGTTTCCGTCGCTCGTGGTCAGTGCGGTCAGAGCCTGCGCCTCGGCAGTCGGATCGGTGTTGTATTCACCGTCCGTGATGTTAATAATGATCGGCGGATAGGAGTCGGGATGGTTCGCGACCCATGCACCGAGGATCTCATGCGCAAGCCGGAACGCCTCTGCCATCGGCGTGCCGTTCTCCGCGATAGGCTCGAACCAAACCGGGAATTTCACGGACTGGTCGATCAGTCCACCCGCGCCGTCGTCTATTTTCTTCGTGCGCTCTTCCACCCGAGTCGGCGAATTGGCGACCTCGCTGATCGGTACCAAATGCTTACCGGCGAGCGGTCCGCCGAAGGCAGGTCCCACCTGCTTGCCGTAGCCGATCACGCCGATCACATAGTAGTCGTTGATCCCCTCGCCCTTGGCGCATTTGATGACCAGATTCTGCAGCAGGCGATTGATCGCATCCGCAACGCCCTGCGACCGGCTCTTCCCGCCACCACCGCCGAACGGGTCCTCCATGGATTTCGATTGATCGATCAAAAATAGAAACGCGCTCGGGTTGGCGCGGCTGATTTCCGTAGCGTAAGCCATCGTCTCCTCCAAACTCGCGAACATTCACTGTTCCGCAACAATCTACGGGAATTCGAGAACCAGGTTTCAATCCGACTTCTCACCTGTAAGAGACACTCGGGGGCCGGGAGGATAGCGAGCGCAGCGTTGTTGCCGAGAAAATTGTCGCTCACCCTAAAAGGGCGTAGACCTCTCGGGCGATCTGGCGCTCTTCGTCGGTGGGAACGATCCAGACGCCGGGCGCGGAGGTCGCGCCGATCTCTACCGGGTCGTGGCCGGCTGCGGCGCTATTGCGGTCGGCATCGAGGTTCAGCCCGAGGAACTCAAGAGCGCCGCAGATCCTGGCTCGCATCGAAGCGGAGTGCTCGCCGATACCCGCGGTAAAGACCAGCGCATCCACTCCGCCAAGCGCGGCGGCGTAGGCTCCGATGTATTTGCGCACCCGGTACGCAAAACTCTCCAGTGCCAGTTCGGCTGCGGCGTCACCGGCGCTCACCGCCTTTTCCAGGTCGCGCACGTCGCCGCTAATCCCCGACAGGCCCAGCAAGCCGCACTTCCGATTAAGAAGCTCGTCTACCTTCTCAATCGACATCTGTCCGTGCCGGAGCAGGTGCAGCACCAGTCCGGCATCGATGTCGCCGCACCGGGTGCCCATTATCAGGCCCTCCAGCGGCGTGAAACCCATGCTGGTATCGACGCTCACTCCATCGCGAACGGCGCACGCGCTGGCTCCGTTACCCAGGTGACAAACGAGGATGCGCATTCCCGGCGCCGGGCCGCGCAAGTGCGCCATTAATCGCTCCACGACGTATCGGTACGAGATTCCGTGGAATCCGTATCGGCGCAGGTGGAATTTGCCGGCGAGATCGGCTGGTATTGCATAGTTCGCTGCTGTCTTGGGCAGATTGTGGTGGAAGGCCGTATCGAACACCGCGATGTTGCGCGCGGCGGGCATCGCGCTTCTCACCGCCTCGATTCCGGCCAATCCGGCGGGATTGTGCAGCGGCGCTAGTTCCGTAAGCGCCTGTAACTCCGCGAAGATTTCGTCGGTGATCAGAGCGGGCTCGAAGAATGTCGGCCCACCGTGAACAATGCGGTGCCCGACGGCATCGATAACGGGACTCTGCCCGTCCCCTGTGCCGACAGCGGTCAGGTGTCGGATAACTTCGCGCGCCGCCTCGCGGATGGTACCGACTTTGACGGATTTCGCATCGGCCCTCGCTTCCGGCCCGGCTGTGACCGTCAGGCGCGCATCCGGCTTGCCGATGCGATCGACCTGCCCTCCCGCGGTCACCTCTTCCGGTTCGGTCAGGGGCCGATTGCCCTCCATCCGGAAGAGGCGGAACTTCAGCGTAGAGCTTCCCGCGTTCAGTACGAGGATGTTCATGCCGTCGGCCCCGCACCGATCAATTCTCCCACTTCCAATCGCGTATTTCGGGCATGTCCTCGCCGTGCTCGCGGACATACTGGCTGTGCTCGATCAGCTTGTCCTGCATGGCCTGTTTCAAATAGGCGGCCTTGTAACCCAATTCCGGCACGCGATCGATGACGTCCATCACCAGATGGAACCGGTCCAGGTCGTTCAGCACGCACATATCGAAGGGAGTGGTAGTCGTCCCCTCCTCTTTATAGCCGCGCACGTGCAGGTTGTTATGGTTGGCGCGACGGTAGGTTAGCCGATGGATAAGCCATGGATAACCATGGTAGGCGAACATGACCGGCTTATTGGTGGTAAAGAGCGAGTCGAAATCCATGTCCGAAAGGCCGTGGGGATGCTCGGTGGGCTGCTGCAGTTTCATCAGATCGATAACGTTGATCACGCGTATCTTGAGTTCGGGGCAGTTGCGCCGGAGAATATCGACCGCTGCCAGTGTCTCCAGGGTCGGCACGTCGCCCGCGCAGGCCATGACTACGTCGGGATCCCCATCCTTATCACTGCTCGCCCACTCCCAGATGCTCACTCCGCGCGTGCAGTGATTTACAGCCGCGTCCATGCCCAGATACTGGAGCGCGGGCTGCTTTCCGGCCACGATCACATTGACGTAGTTCCGGCTGCGAAGGCAGTGATCGGTCACCGAGAGAAGGGTGTTGGCGTCCGGCGGCAGATAGACCCGCACGACCTCCGCTTTTTTGTTGACGACGTGATCGATAAAGCCGGGATCCTGGTGGCTGAACCCGTTGTGGTCCTGCCGCCACACATGCGAAGTGAGCAGATAGTTCAGCGAGGCGATCGGCCTGCGCCATTCGATATGCCGGATGGATTTCAGCCACTTCGCGTGCTGGTTGAACATGGAGTCGATAATATGGATGAACGCCTCGTAACAGGAGAAAAATCCATGCCTTCCGGTGAGCAGGTAGCCCTCCAGCCAACCCTGGCAAGTGTGCTCGGACAGGATCTCCATCACCCGCCCATCGGGAGCCAGGTGATCGTCGTAGGGCAGGATAGGCTCCATCCATGCGCGCTCGGTCACCTCCAATACCGCGCCAAGACGGTTTGAGGCTGTCTCGTCGGGACCGACGACGCGGAAATTGCAGGCTTCGCTGTTCTTCGCCATCACGTCTCGAAGGAATAGACCGGTCACGCGCGTCGCTTCAGCGGTAATGGAGCCTGGGCTCGGTACGGCTACCGCATATTGGCGAAAATCCGGAAGATGGAGATCCTTGAGCAGCAGCCCGCCGTTCGTGATGGGATTGGCGCCCATGCGGCGATCGCCGGTTGGCGCGAGCGCGGCCAGCGCCGGAATCAGCGCGCCCTTTTCGTCGAACAGCTCCTCGGGCCGGTAGCTCCTCAGCCATGATTCAAGCTGCGATAAATGGTCCGCGGTCTTAACATCCGGAATCGGAACCTGATGCGAGCGCCAGAAATCCTCCGCTTTCAGGCCGTCCACCTCTTTCGGGCCGGTCCAGCCCTTCGGCGTTCGGAGGATGATCATCGGCCAGCGAGGCAATGTGAGGCAGCCCTCTTCCCGTGCCGCACGCTGGATGGACTTAATCTCGCCCACGACAACCTCAAGCGTGGCGGCCATCAGGCGATGCGTAGGCTCCGGATCGTGCCCCTCCACAAAATAAGGCTTGTATCCATAGCCCGTGAAGAGATGCTCCAGATCCTCGTCGCTCATTCGCGCGAGTATCGTGGGATTTGCGATCTTATAGCCGTTCAAATGGAGTATAGGCAGCACGGCGCCGTCGCGCGCCGGATTGAGGAACTTGGTGGAATGCCAGCTTGCCGCGAGGGGACCCGTCTCCGCTTCGCCATCGCCGACTACGCAGCAGACGCACAGATCGGGATTGTCAAAGGCGGCCCCGAAGGCGTGGGACACCGCATATCCCAGTTCGCCGCCTTCATGTATTGAGCCGGGAGTCTCGGGAGCGGCGTGGCTTGGAATACCGCCCGGAAAGGAGAACTGCTTGAAGAGCTTTTGCAATCCGATTTCATCCCGCGAAATATCGGGATAGACCTCGCTGTAGACGCCTTCAAGGTAGGTATTTGCCACCACGCCGGGACCGCCGTGGCCCGGCCCCGCGATGTAGATCGCGTTCAGATCATGCTTCTTGATGATCCGGTTCATGTGGACGTAGATGAAGTTCAGCCCCGGAGTGGTTCCCCAATGTCCAAGCAGCCGCGGCTTGACGTGCTCGCGCTTGAGCGGCTCCTTCATGAGCGGATTGGCTAGGAGATAGATCTGGCCCACGGATAGATAGTTTGCCGCGCGCCAGTAGGCAATCATGGCCTGGATCTCGTCCGGTGCAAATAGCTGCTTTGCATCCTCGACCGAGAGTGTATTTGACATTCCCCAACCCCTCCTGTAATTCGGCGTCATGGCTTCGATTTAACCACCGCTTGAGCTTGCGCGGTGAATCCCGATCGGATGGCA
>JAYTEU010000809.1:0-9745 GCA_043734985.1 Chthonomonadaceae bacterium | reverse complement strand
TGTGCAAAAAGCGCCCCCCACGCCCAGAGGGCACCCGCAATTCTGGGGGAGGAGTTGTGCGATATGCTGGCCAGTCCCCCCGAAATCGGGGGCCAGGGGGCGTATTCCGCGCTTTTTGCACACTCTCCAAGAAGGAACTTGGCTCCGCGTAACGAATAGTAGGGCAGCACGATCCAGGGAATGCAAGGCACGGGACGCGCTGTATTTCGGATGGGAGCCGCCGCGATGTCCACCGAGGGCGCTGTGCTGGAGACGGGTTCGCAGGTTCGGCTGGGGGTGATTGGGGCGGGCTGGTTTGTCTCGCGCCGCCACCTTCCGGACGTTGTGAACAATAAGAATGTCGTGCTGGCTTCGCTTTGCCGGCGAGACGCTGGCGCCCGCGCCACGATGGAGGCGCACTTCTGCCTGCCACCGGAATCGGGTTACGACGACTGGCGCAAGATGGTGGAGCAGGCGCCGCTCGACGCCGTGCTGATCGCCACTCCGAACAACCTCCATTTCGAACAGGCGAAAGCTGCCCTCGAACGCGGTCTGCACGTACTCCTCGAAAAGCCCATGACGATCGAGAGCGAGCACGCGCGCGAGTTGGTAAAATTGGCGAAGGCCCGCGGCCTTAAGCTCGCGGTTGCTCTGAACCCGCCCCATTGGGCGCACTGCCACAGGGCGAAACGCGCTCTGCTGAACGAGAAGATGGGGACGTTCGAGAGCGCCGCCATCTACTGGACCGGCGCAGCGGCGCACCTTTTCGGACGCGCGCCGCGCCCGGAAAAGATGGACGGCGTTGTGCCCCCGACACATTATCGCGAGGATCCCGAGATGAACGGCGGCGGGTACTTCGCTGACGGGGGGCCGCACCTAGTTTCCGAGCTGCTCTGGGTGACCGGTATCCGTCCTAAGCGCGTCGCCGCCCTCATGGACGCCGTGCCCGCCGACATGCGGATCGCCGTCAGCTTCGAGATGGAGAACGGCGCCATCGCCACGATTAACTCCATCGGCGACAGCCAGTTTGAACAGCGGCGAGTGCGCAACGTGTTCGGCTGCTCCAACGGCACCGTCGCCATCATTCACCAGGAGTTCGAAACGCACATCCAGATTCGGGGAATGGAGGCCGTCAAATTCCGCGAAGCCGATCTGATACCGATAGCCAGCCCGATCAACAACTTCATCGACGCCATCCAGGGCCGCGCCGAGCTCTTCTCCCCCGGCGAGCATGGCGCGGATGTAGTGGAAGTCGTGGAAGCCGTGTACGAATCGGCCCGAACCGGGCGAATAGTAACGCTGTAAGATTTCCCGGCAGTCGATTTGCCGATCAAACCTAATGCCTAATACCCAGCATCTAACTCCCATCACATGGAAATCCTGATCCTCGGCTCCGGCACCTCCCACGGGGTGCCCATGATCGGCTGTGAGTGCGATGTCTGCCGGTCTCCCAATCCCCGCAATCGGCGGTTTCGCCCCTCCATCCTCGTCCGGCATGGCGGCAAGGCGATCCTGGTGGATACCACCCCCGAACTTCGCATGCAGGCGCTCACGTACGACGTGCGCCAGGTCGACGCGGTCCTCTTCACGCACACGCACGCCGACCATATCATGGGCCTTGACGACCTGCGGCGGTTTAACGACCTCTCCAGGCAGGAGATGCCGGTCTTCGGCGACGATGAGACACTTGCGGACATCCGGCGGATCTTCAACTACATCTTCCGCGAAACTCAGGAGGGTGGCGGCAAGCCCCGGCTTACCCTCCACGTCGTCGAGCGCGATTTCGAGATGTTCGGCCTGCGCGTCCGCTCCTTCTATGTGCTCCACGGAACGCTCCCGGTGCTTGCCTACCGGTTTGACGACGGCGACCGAGGCGTGGCCTATGTTACGGACGTCAGCACGATCCCCCCGGAATCGCTGGATCTAATGCGCGGCCTGGACGTGCTCATCCTCGACGCCGTCCGATTCGAGCCGCACGCCACCCACTTCGGACTGTACCAGGCGCTCGACGTCATCGCCGAAGTACAGCCGCGCCAGGCCTACCTGACCCACCTTTCGCACCACTTAGACCACGACAAAGTCAACGCCCAGCTCCCCGCGAACGTCCGCCTCGCGTACGATGGCCTTGTTACTTAGTCCGGCTTACAAAAATAAAATTCACACTATCTGGAATTCAGGTTTTGAGGTAAAATTCGCTCGTATGTTCGCCAATATGCAATTAGAACATTCATATCGCGTTAGAGGCCGTCATTGTGAAACGTGCAGGGTCATGCAAGCGCGAGATTGCCCCCCGTGTTCCGTTTTGCCTCCCTTCGACGCACAATGCGTTGCTTTTCGCAGTTTTATCCTGTGAACTATTTCACACGTCGCCGAACATATATCACTGTTGCGTAACCCGAGCAGCTCCGCCGCCGTCCTATATCTTGGATTCGCCCCCGTTACTGCCCGGTTGGCGGTTTCGATCGGATTCGCACGAAGCGCCACCTCACGGTTAGCGGTGCGGGACTTGGATTTACATAGGTTTGTCGTAATGGCTCCATGTGAGCGACGCTGGTTGGGGAAGGATACCTGTTATGAAGTGTGAGACCCCGTGGAGGCGCCCTGATCTGAGTGGCTGGTCCCTGGTCGCGTTGGCAGCCTCAATCACGGGAAGCGCGGCAAGCGGCCAGGGATTGGGATGCGAGCCTTCGCCGGCGGAGGCTTTCGCGAACCACGCGCATGTGCGAATTGCGGCGCGGCGCGGAATTGATAGGCCCAAAACCTTTAGTTTGGCGGAGTACCTGCCGCCGATCGGTGACCAGGGCGCGACCGGCGCCTGCGTCGGATGGTCGACCGCCTACTATTGCTATTCCAGCTCGATAGCGCGCCAGCGGAAACTGACCCCGGAGCAGAAAAAAGATCCGCGGTTCCTCTTCAGTCCGGCGTTCATCTGGCACCAGCATAACGAGGGCAAGTCCGACAAGGGAATGCACATCTATCAGGCGTTCGACATCCTGGCGAAACAGGGCTGCGCTTCGCTTGCCGACATGCCCTGGCTGGAGAAAGATGCAGCCTCCCAGCCGAACGATCCGGCAAAGGAGCGCGCACTGCGTTACAAGGCGCGGCAGACGGTCTCTCTCTTCAAAGGCAAACAGTTTGGAGAATCCGGCGACGCTGAAAAACTTAAGACCTGGCTCTGGGAGACCAAGCAGGCGTTCGTGGTTGGTATTCCCGTCTACCCCGATTTCTTCAAAGTGCCGCACACCGCGGATTTTGTATACAATCCCTCCGACCCTGACGCCAAAAGGGTAGGCTTCCACGCGGTCTGTATCGTAGGCTACGACGAGGAAAAGAAGGCGTTCCTGATGGTCAATTCGTGGACCGACACATGGGCCAACAAGGGCTTTGCGTGGCTTGACGCAGACTTCGTCGCTCAGCAGGCGATCGAGGGATGGGGCCAGCGTCCGGGAGGCCCTATTGCCCGGCTCAAAGGCCCCGTAACGATCTCACCCAGCATTATTCTTGAACCGGCTGCCGCAGCGCCATAGGAGTATCCGATGCGTTTCGCTTTCGAGTGGTGCAGGTTCGCTTTGCACCTTACCGCAATATTCATTGCAGCGCTGATCTTCACAGCGCTCGTATCGCCGGCCCACGCCGACCACGCTCTGGTAATCGGCGTAAATGAATATCCCAAGCTCGCTGCCGGGAGTAACCTGGAAGGCTGCGTCAACGATGCGAAAACGATGGAGAAGAGTCTGAAGGCGCACGGGTTTCAGGTTACGCTCCTTACGAACGAAGAGGCTACACACTCCGCCGTGCTCGATACGCTGGACAAGATGAAGCGGACAAACAAACCGGCCGAGCGCTTTGTCTTCTACTTTGCCGGGCACGGTACTATCGCGTCGGACGGGAACTCCGCGCTCCTCGCGCACGACGCGAGCGAGAAGTCGGAGACCGGTGACGTAACGCGGGATGAACTTTACGGCGCGATCCGGGCTGTTCCTGCCCGAAGCCGCACGGTCCTGCTCGATTCCTGTTTTGCGGGTGGCTTGAGCAAGAGCATCGGCCATCGTGTAAAGAAGACCCGCTACTATCGCAGACCCGGCCAACCCAACCGCCGCAATATCGAATCCGGCGGCGACAGCAATGACCATATCGCTGCTTCGGGCGAAGCTATTGTCTACTTCACCGCGTCCCTTGCCAACCAGACCTCCGGAGAGGACGACTTCGAGGGCGCGCGCGGAGGAGTTTTCACCCACTTCCTGTCGGCCCGACTTCAGAAGACGACTCCCGCCACGCATTGGAGCGAAGTGCAGCGCGGCGTCACGGGCGAAGTGGCGGACTATATGGAGCAGACGCAGACGCCGAAACTTACGCCCGCTGCCTACGCGGAACTCCCGATCTTTGAAGGCAAGGATGCGCCGCTCCCGGCTCCCAAGCCCGAGCCCGAGCCGAAGCCCGAGCCGAAGCCCGAGCCGAAGCGGACCCTGTGGGATGACTTCAACGAAGATCGTACCGATACCTCACAGCTTGCGCTCAGCATGACTCCCAATGCAGATGCTATCAAGGTCGGGAAGAAATTCACGTTTCAGGCAACGATAGGATCGCAGGAGGGATGGCTTGTCCTGCTGGAAAAGGATACGGACGGAAAGGTCTACCTTCTCGTCCCTCGTGGCGGCAATCTCGACGGCGCCAAGGTCGCGGCCAACAGCGTAGTTCGTCTGCCTTTCAACGCGGGGAATTCGTATTCCGCGGATGCGCCCGGCGTCGAGCGCGTAAAGGCGATTCTTTTCACTTCCCGCGAAAACGCGCAGGCTCTCGTCGGCGCATTTCCGCAGGAGGGCGTGGAACCCCGTAAGATGCGCCGGATCACGGAATCGGCATCGCCGCGCCAGAGCTTCTTCACATTTGGACGGACCTTCGGAGTCGAATAAATGAGGTGGAATAGTTGAGGTCGGATAGTTGAGGTCGGATAGTTGTGGTCGGATAGTTGAGGTCGGATAGTTGAGGTCGAATAGATGAATAAGGAGGCGAAGACCAGGCCACATGCGCCGAGGCGGCGATACTTCGTTCGTATCATGGCCGTTCTTGGCTGGCTGGCTTGTACCTGCGTCGCAGCGCGGGCACAGGAGCGCCTCCTTACTGTCAAGCCGTTTCGCGATGCGGGAGGACTTCCGCCAAGGCTCTCCGTCCGGCTTACTTCGGCGCTGGTACGTTTTCTCACGGATCATGCCGAAGCGGGCTTTACCGTCACAAGTGTCTCCCCTGGCGCAGTCAATCCAGGCGCCTGCCGTTACCAGGTTGAGGGAGACATCTCTTATGCCACCGGGCGTCGAGAGGATGCAGGCAGGTTTTTAATGACGGCGCGTCTCTATAGGACGGGCGCCCGCCCGCTGCCGATCGGGCAGTGGACGGGGGTGTCGAGCTCTCTCCGTACTTTGACGGCAAACCTCCACCACGAGCGCGGCGTTAATACGTTCGGTCTGATCGGTGAGCTGGGAAGCCGGATATCGGTCTGCCTGACTATGGACGCGGATACGCAAGGGCAGCGGTTTACCCGAATTGAGGCTCACATGCGCCCTGCGGCTGGGGAAACACCGGAGATAGTGGACCCTGCCGGAGAGCTGCTGTCGATACGAACCCTTAAGGCGGAGACTGCCTTCCGTCTTCGCTTCCGCTCCGCCCCAGCGGATCGCGCCTATTATCTGTTGATCGCCGCCGCAAGCGGGGAGCTGCGCCTGGCGCCTCTGACAACGACGACGCCCTACTTGCCCGTCCCGCACGGGCGCAGACTGACAAGTATTGCCGTCCACTTGCCGGACGACACAATCGATTCGTGGATCGTATGGCGTCGGTCCGACCGATCTTTGACGAACTGCCGCGCCGCACTGCCGCTCCTCCATTCGCTACAACAGGGCTGCCTTCAGGTTCGGATGGAGCGGGCGGGCCGGGGACTCGACTTCCGCCAACAGGCTTTGGCGTCTCTCTCGCCACCCGGCAGCACCGGTTCCGAGGATGCGCCGAGCGTCCAGGTGCTGAACGGTGTTGGGTCCGATGCGGCGGAACCGGACCCCAAAGTGGAACAATTGCTGATCGAAATAGGCCGTGAACCGGCTCACTGGAGTAGCTGCCGTATAGCTATCAAGCCGGATCGACACTAACGATTCGAAGGGACGTGGAATGAATCGAATTTCTCTTGGTAAGGCTTACCTGCTTTGGACCCTGCCTCTCGTTTGCACCGTGCTTGCTGGGATAGCGGCACGCTCGAGCCGCGGGGACGAGCTGCCTACAAAACCATTGCTCGGGATCGAAACCGGCACGCACGCGAGCATCATCGGCGATCTGGCGGTGGACGCGGCGGAAACCTTCTTCGCAACCGCCTCGCACGATGGAACGGTCCGTATCTGGAACCTGGCTTCCGGCGAGCTGGAGAAGGTGCTCCGAGTACCCTACGATCCTAAGCGCGCGCTCTACTCCGTTGCGATCTCGCCGGACGGCAAGACGATTGCCGCTGCCGGAATTTCCGGCTATTTCGCCGACATGTCCCCATCGATCTACCTGTTCGATCGCGCATCGGGTAAGATAGCTCGCCGCCTCACCGGGCTGCCGGATGTCGTCGAGATGCTGCGCTACTCTCCAGACGGCAAGTATCTTGCGGTCGGCCTCGGTTCCGGCGGGCTGCGCGTGCTTCGGGCGAGCGATGGTCACGAAGCGCTTGCGGATAAGGAGTACAACGGCGATTGCTCGGCGGTTGCATTTCGAAGCGACGGCGTCCTTGCCGCCTCGGCGTTCGACGGCCTTATCAGGCTCTATTCCGCGGAACTGAAACTGCTGGTGCGAAAGAAGGCGCCGGGAGGAGCGCATCCCAAGCAGGTCGCATTCTCGCCGGACGGTAAGAAGCTGGTCGTCGGGTTCGGTGACAGCCGAGCGGTGAATGTGCTCTCCGGAGAAGACTTGAGTCTGCTCTACTCTCCGGCGACCGACGATTTGAAGACAGCAGGAACCGCGTTTGACTGCGTTGCCTGGTCCCCTGATGGTAAACAGCTATTTGCCGCCGGGCGCGCCGCTGTCGTTCAGGGCGCCGTCGCCTACAGAATTATTCGCCGATGGGAGAATGCGGGCCGTGGCGCGTCCACCGATGTGCCTGCTTCTCTTGAAACCGTTGAGACGCTCTGGCCTCTGCGAAGCGGGCCGCTCCTTTTTGCAACCGCCGATCCGGGCTGGGGAGTGCTGGAAGGTGACAAAGCGCGCGCGGTCTTCTCGCCTCTCATCGACATGCGCTCGACCTTTACCTCGCTTCTGGTATCGGACGATGCCGCGACAATCCAGTTCTCAACGCTTCAAGGCGATAAAAACACGGTCCGATTTGACGCAAACCAGCGGCAGCTCACGGCGGGCATCGCTAAAGATACCGATTCCGCCCTGGCGAAGGGCAAGGCGGACGGACTGCATGGCGCTGAAATAAAGGCGCCGGGCCTGAACATCGTCGGGTGGGAGGATGGTCAGCATCCTACCGTTAATGGACATGCGATCGAGCTTGCGAGCAATGAAACGTCGCGCGCGGTCGCGGTTCATCCCGATCGTAAGCACTTTCTGCTGGGCTGTGAATTCGGCATTCGCATGCTGGACTCGGAGGGAAAGCTTGTCGGCCGAATTCCGACACCTGCCGTCGTATGGCAGGTCGCCCTCAGTAAAGACGGTGGACGAGGCGTGGCGCTCCTGAATGATGGAACGGTTCGATGGTTCAATGTGGAAACTGGCGAGCTGCTCCTTACGCTGTACCTCCACCTGAACGGCAAGCAGTGGGTTACCTGGACACCCAGCGGATTCTACGACGCGGCCGCCGCCAGTGAGGATCTGATCGGCTGGAATATCAACCGCGGCAAGGACCAGACGGCGGACTTCTTTCCCGCGTCGCGATTCCGCAGCCAATTCAATCGGCCGGACGTAGTCGAGCGCGTGCTAAAGGCAGGCAGTGAAGCGGACGCGGTAAAGGTCGCGGATGCCGATCGTGGACATAAAACAGACGTGGTGGATGTCGATAAGTCCCTGCCGCCGATCGTCTCCATTCAAACGCCGAACTACACGGAGACGTCGAATACCACTATTTCCATCTCTTACGCGGTTCGCACGCCCGAAGACGCGCCAGTAACCGCGGTCCGCGCACTGGTGGACGGCCGCCCGATGGGCGCCACCCGGCGCATCCAGGAAACGTCAGACAACGGCGCAGGCGTTCGTACGTTCGATTTCACGGTTCCCTCGCGTGACTGCGAAATCTCGCTGCTCGCGGAGAACAAACACGGAGCAGGTACGCCCGCTACGATTCGTCTTCGCTGGAAGGGCAAGGCGGCGGAGGAGATTGCAAAGCCGAAGCTGTATGTGCTGGGCGTGGGCGTCAGCAAATACAAGAATCCCGAATACCGCCTGGATTACGCGGCAAAGGACGCCTCCGACTTCGTAGCAACGCTGCTCCAGCAGAAGGGCAAGCTCTATCGGGATGTGGAGATGAAACTGCTTACGGACGACCACGCTGATAAGGAATCCGTACTGGATGCCCTGGAGTGGATTCAGAAGCAGACGACCTCGCGCGATGTGGCGATGATCTTCCTCTCCGGTCACGGAGTGCGGGATGGCAGCGGCGACTATTACTACGTGCCGTATAATTTCGACAACGACAGGAAGCGCAGCACGGGCGTACTGTTCTACGAGGTTGAGAAGACGATCAAGGACATAGCCGGAAAGGTCGTATTCTTTGTGGATACGTGTCACTCCGGCGGAGCGGGAGCAAAGACGCGCGGCGTAGGAACCGACATAGCATCCATCGTCAACGAACTCTCCAGCGCGGAAAACGGAGCGATAGTGTTCGCGGCTTCCACAGGCAAGGAGTTCGCGCTGGAAGACGAGAAATGGGGCCATGGCGCATTTACAAAGGCGCTGCTCGAAGGGCTAGGCGGCAAGGCCGATCTTAAGGGCGATGGCCGGATCACAATAACCAGCCTGGACTACTTTCTCTCGGAGCGGGTTAAGGAGCTGACCAATGGCAGCCAGCATCCCACCACCACCAAACCACCCTCCGTTCCGGACTTTACTATTGCAATAAGCAAATAGAGCAGGAAGGAACTTCCCTCTAACGCCGCGCGTACAAACAACGAGCCGGATTAGTGGACGAGGACCCATTGACAGCCGGTCTTACCGCGCGTATGCGCCCGGCCGGCGACGACGGGCGCCGGAGATTTTCGGCAACTGCGCGCAAATTTCAGGTACCAGTAATAAACGGGAGAAAATAATGAGCATGGCAGCGGCAGTGACAACTGCAACCTTCGAGCAGGAAGTATTGAAGTCGGAAGTTCCGGTTCTTGTCGATTTTTGGGCCGAGTGGTGCGGCCCCTGCAAGATGATCGCCCCCCATCTCGACCGAATCGCCGAAGATTACGGCGACAAGATCAGGATCCGCAAGGTGGACATCGACGAAGAGCGCGGACTGGCCGAGAAGTACCGGGTAGAGTCCATCCCGACCCTCATGTTCTTCAAGGACGGCAAGCTCGTCGACCAGTTGATCGGCGCCCGCCCGCCCAAAGACATCACCGGCCGCCTGGACAATCTGCTCCAAGCCGAATAGTCTGACGGACTAAAGTTGATTGCTTAACACCGCGACAGTATTTGGGCGCTCATTTGAAACTGATGCGATCTGTGCCCAGGCAGGCTTAAATCGCGAACACCAATGCTTTGTTATAGGCCGCTCTTAATCTTAACAGAGCGGCCTCTTGCTGTGCCGTCACAGTAGTGT
>JAYTEU010000808.1:0-2867 GCA_043734985.1 Chthonomonadaceae bacterium | reverse complement strand
GTCGGAACGCCCGAGTACACGCCGCCGGAGCTTCAGGGGCTCGCCGCGCCCGGCTTATTGGTCCCCGAGCACGACCTTTTCGGCCTCGCCGCGCTAATATTTCAGCTCCTAATGGAAGGCTCGCATCCCTTCGCGGGCGCTTACACGGGCGAGGACGATCCGCCTCCGATCGGCGACAGAATTCAGAAGGGCTGGTTCCCGTACGACAGGTCGGCCCTCGCAACATTGAACGGAGCGACCTTCAAGCGGCAGGTAGACCTGTTCGCACCGCCGTTCGTGCCGGCGCGCAAAGCGCTTCCGTTCACCGTCCTGCCACCCGAAATACAGGACTATTTCGTGCGCTGCTTCGTCTTCGGGCACCACGACGCATCCCAGCGTCCGACCGCTGAGAACTGGCTCAAGGCGCTTGACCGCGCCCGAAAGGCGCTCGTCCGTTGTAGCGCGAATGGGCAGCACCGATATCCGTCCCACCTTGCCGATTGCCCCTGGTGCGACCGCGCTCGGACGGTTCTGCGCGGCCACGACCCCTTCCCTGCGCACGCCACGCCCGTCGTCGGATATGACGCGCCGCCCGCTCCCGCCTTCCCCGGCCGGCCGCCCTTCGTCCCGCCACTGGAGCCACCTCCGCTGCCAAGCTACGTGCCGCGCCGAACCGGCCAGACGAAATCCGGCTGGGCCGCGTACGCGATCGCCGCACTGGGCCTGCCGATCTTCCTGGGGCTTCTCTCCTCGCACGAAGTCCACGAGCCCATTCGTCCCGACTTCGAGGTCCGCCAATTACATGACAATGACCAGCCAACGACCGCTCCAGACGCGCCGACACTTGGCCCAACAACCATGTCGGTAGCTCCAACCGATCCATCGGTTGGCTCGACCGGCAGCTTGGCTCTGGCGGGCGCAGCCTCCGGTCAGGATACCCTGACGTCCGATGGCCGGTTCGCCGCTATCCTCACGGCTCCAATGAAGGCTTCCCTGATCGAGTGTCGAACGGGGCGAATACTTGGCGGCCTCGAAGTGGATGATGCCGGCGGAGCTATTGAAACCATCGCTGTGGCGCCATCCGGTATGCTTATGGCTGCAGCGAATAGAAACGGAATCACCGTTTGGGACCGCGGTAACGGTACATCGCGGTATCTACAAAACCACTTTGCCGTAAAAGCCATTGCCTTCTCGCCGGACAGTAAGCTCATGGCCGTGGCGGACAGTCAGTCCCAATCGCACGTCGTTTTGATCGACGTGCAGTTCGGAGATTCTGCCAGAGGTTTCGCCAGTCCCGACGGTGCGTCCGTTGCTTCGCTTTCTTTCTCACCGGACGGCCACAAACTATATGGGATGACTGAAGCCACCGGAGACAAGCCGGTCGCCCTAAGCTGCTGGGAGGTTGCAACTGGAAACTCCATGTGGCGGATTAGCGGACTATCATGGAATACGCATTTTGCCGTGTCACCCAATAGTCAGG
Organism: Chthonomonadaceae bacterium; assembly: GCA_043734985.1. Taxonomy (GTDB): domain Bacteria; phylum Armatimonadota; class Chthonomonadetes; order Chthonomonadales; family Chthonomonadaceae; genus DATGJU01. The sequence continues at coordinate 1,408 of JAYTEU010000808.1, read as the reverse complement.
TACTGGCGGTGGGTGGGTCTGACTTAGAGCAGCGCGATGCCGTCAATGGTGAGCCCTGGATAGGGAAGGTCGGAACCGGCGGGTTGTACATGGGAGTCACGCCGCTCTGTTATGCGCAGGATGGGAGCCTATTGGCGGTGACGGACGGAACAAGCCTTTGCGTTTCGCGAAGTGAGGGTAAAGGCAAAGATTACTTCGATCTTCTTGTAGGTCAGGTCACATCCGCGGCATTCTCAAGCGATGGAACCCGGCTCACAACACTGAGCACGACGAACGGCCTGGAAGTGTGGGATATTCATACAAAACGCCGCCTCCGCAGGATTGCACTGCCAAGTCATTGAGGACGCGGCGGCAAAGTCGATTCCAACAGATACAAAAAGGCCCAATTTGTGCACGAATATGCAATTAAAACGCCACTCCCGCATAAACTTGTGCAGCCCGTTTTCCGCGAAATCGGCGAACTTTGCACAAGGCGCTCCATGAATCACCCGTCAAAAGTCAACCGGTTCATTCATTCAGAAACCGCCAAAAACCCCACCTGTGCGAACGAATGAATGAACCAACCCACATGCCGCAATCGTGCATTGTATCCGAAAGAAACATCGTGCCCCATGCGTCCGCCGGCCGCTTGTACTTTGATGCTGCGGTGTTTTCAACACCAGGCCCTGCCTCGGCAATGTCTTTTCAAAACCCGCGCCCTCTACTCCAGGTACACCGTCCAGAACCGCTCTGCCACCACGCCAGGTGCGGCGTCGGTCGTGCAGGCGGCCAACAGCACAGCCTCGAACTCGCTGACGCGCGCGGCATCGGCGGACCGCATGTGCAGCGTGGCTAGTTCCTCATCAATCAGAACCCGCGTTCCCACCTTGGCGTGCAGATAGATTCCCACCGCCGAGTCGATCTTATCGCTCTTGGCCAGCCGTCCCGCGCCCATAGCTACAGCCAGTTCGCCGATCTTCAGCGCATCGAGTACCGTGACCAGACCGGATTTCGGAGCGAGAACGGGGTGGGTGATTGGCGCGCGTGGCAGCGAAGCTAGAATGGCCTCGCACGTATTCGGACCGCCCTGCGCCTCGACGATCTGAGCGAATTTTCGCGCCGCCTCTCCGCCGTTTAGCAGCGCCTCAGCCCGGTTCTCCGCCTCCTTGCGGCTTCCGGCCTTCCCGGTCGCCATCAAGCCGTGCGCCGCAAGCTCGATGCAGAATGCAAGGAAGACCGGCTCGGCGTCGGCAGGCTGGAGCAGCAATCGGACGGCCTCTTCCACCTCCAGCGCATTGCCGACTGCGCGGCCCAGCGGTTCGTCCATCGGTGAGAGCGCCGCGGAAGTAGGTACGCCCGCTTCCGTCCCCAGGCCAATGAGCAGCTTCGCCAGGGTTTCCGCCTGCTCGCGAGTCTTCATAAACGCGCC
>JAYTEU010000807.1:0-18458 GCA_043734985.1 Chthonomonadaceae bacterium | reverse complement strand
AGCGCATCGTTCAAGGTGGCATACGTCGACTCTGAAACGATAGCTCGGATGGCGGAACTGGCCGCAGCGGCGCGAATCACGGCAGACCCACCCATGCTTTCACCGATGGCGAGGATAGGAAGATGGCGAACGGCAGGCAGCGATTCAAGGAACGCGACCGCTCCGAGCACGTCTTCGCCTTCACGGTAGCCCAGGGTCACATAGTCGCCTCCGCTTCGGCCCGTCCCTCGAAAATCGAAGAGTAAGGAGCTATAGCCGCGGCGCTGGAGAAGCGCCGCTTTGGGCAGCATCGATTGGGCCGCACTGTCGATTCCATGACAGAGCATTACCACTCCCTTTGGATTCTCCGCAGGAATTAGCCATCCCGAGAGCATAGTATGCTTTGCGCTTAACGATGGAAAGGTTACCTCTTCAAAATTCAGCCCGAATTTCGCGGGCGTACGACGAAGGTTTGTTCCTCGACGATGCGTACCGTACCAAATCATCAGGTTTGCAAGAACGCGATCCATGTCTTAAACTCTCTTATCTCATAGGCGAAGTGGGTAAATCAGCGGTTACGGCGGTGTCGCAATTCACTGAGAAAGCCGGTTCGGACGGCGTGTCGATCTCCGTCGTACAGTGCAGCGCCCGAATCAGGAATTCGCTTACGCGCCGTTCGTATTCTCGAGGAGCAACCCTAAATGCACATGTGTGCGGGGCCCTTGGTACAATCCAGCGCTCCTTGGGAAAACCCGCAGCCGCATAGAGGCGGTTGGATTCGCTCCTTGGACAGACGATGTCCAGATTGTCCTGAATCAGCAATACCGGGCGGGGGCTGATCCTGGCAATGTCACGCTCTGGAGAGACCTCGCACAATTCCATCCCAAGTTTCTGCGTGCCGAGTCGATAGCATGTCCGCGCAATCGCAGGAGCAAACGGGCCGACACAAAGCCGTACGCGCCGTCGCATAATCGCGTCCAATTGCGCATAGGTACCTTCCGCTACCACTGCCCTGATATCATTACATCTCGCTGCCGCTCGAATTGCGGCAGCCCCGCCCATGCTCTGGCCGATTGCCGCAATCGGGAGTCCGCGTGTCATTGAATCGCTGCGCAGAAGACGAACGGCGCCAAGGACGTCATCCGTCTCATGGAGGCCAAGCGTTCTGCAGTTGCCTTCACTTCGCCCGCAGGCGCGGAAATCGAAAAGGAGCGTGGTAAAATGATACCGATTGAGCATAACCGCAGTTTTCAAGGTGCCTCTGCGCGAACCGCCGTGCCCGTGGCACAGAATAATCACTCCCCTGGGATCGGCAGACGGCACGATCCAGCCCGCCAATTGAAGGTTGTCCTCGTGTGCGGTTCGAAACACGACATCCCTGTAGCGCAGGCCGAAATCGGCAGGGGTACGCCGCGGGACCGTGTTCCGCCGACGGGTTCCATACCATGTAATTAGCTGAGCAACTGAGAGGTTCATAGTAGTTACTATAGCAAAGACAGCACGATCTTACAATAGGCTATATGGCTCATTTTGAGTTATCGCGATCGTACCGCGCAGTAATACACTTCGCCCGGGAACATCGGATCACCATGGTGCGAAGCGCGGAGACTACCGTGGTTGTCGAAGGAGACGGATAAGAATGTCGAATGTAATGGATGGACGCGCAATTTTGGTGACCGGCGCCCGCAATAAGTGGAGCATCGCCTGGCACGCCGCACTGTCGCTCCATCGCGAAGGAGCCGAGTTACTGTTCTCGGTGTTTGGCGATCGGGAGCAAGTCGGCGTCACGAAGCTGTTGACGGAAGCGGGCATCACAGCGCCGATCGTTCAATGTAATGCAACCATTGACGAAGAAGTAGAGGCTCTCTATGCGAAGGTAGGCAGTCACTTCGGCGGCAGGCTGGACGGCTTAATCCACGCTATGGCTTTTGCCAACAGAGATGAACTGTCGGGTGAATACATCGCCACTTCCAAGGCGGGATTTGCCATTGCCCACGAAAGCAGCGCCTATACCCTGGTTTCGCTGAGCCGATATGGCCGTCCCTTACTGCAGGCAGCCGGTGGAGGCAGTATTGTCACCCTGAGCTACCTTGGAGCGGAGCGGGTCGTACCGAATTACAACGTAATGGGAGTCGCGAAGGCGGCGCTGGAGGCCTCCGTGCGCTATCTGGCGCAGGATCTCGGCAAGGACAACATCCGGGTAAATGCCATTTCCGCCGGCCCGATCAAGACCCTTGCCGCAGCAGGTATTTCGGGCTTCGACGCGATGCGCAAACAGGTGGGCGAAGTTTCTCCTTTGAAGCGCACGGTCGAAGCAGACGAAGTCGGCGATGCGATAATGTTCCTGCTCAGTCCCTGGTCGCGCGGCATCACCGGCGAAACGATCTATGTGGACGGCGGCTATCACATCGTGGGTATGGTTTGACAATTCACCTTTACGGAGCAATCGGATAATGAGAACACCTATACCATCCCCGCGTATTTTACTGGGACCTGGGCCAAGCAGCGTCTCGGCGCGCGTTCTGGCCGCACTTGGACGCGCGCCGATAGGCTATTTGGACCCTGAGTTGTTTGAGCTTCTCGAAGCGCTGCGCGAAAACTTGAGGACCGTTTTCGGTACCAATAATCGCTTCACCATTCCTCTGACCGGCACCGGAATGGCCGGTATGGAGTGCTGTCTGGCCAATATGCTCGAACCCGGAGATAGGGCAATTATCGGTGTCAATGGATTTTTTGGCGGCAGAATGGTGGAGATCGCCCGCAGGTTAGGGGCGGAAGTCGTTCAGGTAGACGCGGAGTGGGGGCGGCCGCTGGAGCCGGAGGCATTTCTAAAGGCACTGCAGTCGGTTCCAAACGTTAAAATCGTCGCGTGCGTCCATGCGGAGACGTCCACCGGCGTTGAAACGCCCCTTGCCCCTATAGCCGCTGCTGCCCACGAGTATGGCGCCCTTTTTCTCGCGGACGCCGTAACATCTCTGGGTGGATTGCCCGTAGATATAGACAAGTGCGGCGTGGACGTTTGTTACTCGGGTACGCAGAAGTGCATGGGCGCACCGCCTGGGCTGTCGCCGATCACCGTATCGAACCAGGCGTATGCCGGTATCGCCAATCGAAAACAGAGCGTTCCCAATTGGTATTACGATTGGAGCCTGCTCGCCGGATATTACGATGCACCGCACGCCTATCACCATACCGTACCGGTGAACATGCTCTACGCGCTCTCCGAAGCCTTGACCGAGACGCTGGAAGAGGGCTTAGCCGATCGATTTGAGCGGCATCGCAAGGTGAGCGCTTTACTCCTGGACGGATTGCACGAACTCGGCATCGTGCCGTTCGCCGCACCGGATTGCAGGCTGCCGACTCTTAACGCCGTTGTCATACCGGCATCCGTATCGGACGAAATGGCTGTCCGTAAACGGCTGCTGGCCGAATACGGCATTGAGATTGGCGGAGGTCTGGGTGCGCTCAAGGGTAAGATCTGGCGTATTGGGACGATGGGCGCGTCCGCGACGGAGCGCAACGTACTATTGCTGCTTGCCGCATTGCGAACACAATTGATTTCCTAGCACGGACCGGACTTGAAGAGCATCGCTCGCCGGTCCGAGAAAGTGGCTAGGCCACCCGGAAGGCAGAGTTACGCTATGGCGTTGTTTCCCAGCAATGATGTAAGGCCGGATGAGGAGGCAACCAGGCGTCGCGCGGTGACCCAGGAGGCAGGCACTCGCAAATTGGTGATTGCGTTTGTCACGCTTCTCGTGGTCTGGTTCCTGGGTTCGAAAGCATGGGACATTTATCTTCTGCGGCACTCGTGGCCCAAAATTGCCGTGGAAGATACAGGCCTATCCGTCATCAGCACTTTGGATCGCCGTGGAGCGTACGATTCCAATTTGTTCAAAGTCGTCCAGGTAGAAGGCGACGCGAGGGCTGAACTTACGACCTTTGGTTGGGACGGAATCTTCAACGGCCGCCACGGACCATTATCATCAGCGAACGTCGGATCCGCAATACGGAGCGCCATCGGATTGGATAGCGAAACCGGTTTTGCTATGCTGGAGCCCATCCTGGCCGCGGAGGTTCGGCTCCAGATGGGGGATATGAGTGCCTACGACGCGCTTACGGTGGATTATGGTATCAGCACTGCGGTTCCCATAACGGACGAGGAGAAAAGGAATAAGCGCGCGACGAGAAGAACGAAGTCGATTCGCGAGCTGATCGACTTCTTCGAGCAGGAAGCTGCGGCGAGCAGGCGAAATGGCGACGCGCCCACAGAAGGTGGAAGTAACTCGCAGCAGCATGTAGAGCACGGCTTGGTCATTCCAGGCGCCATATTGGCGCGTGCGTGCCCACTGGTGCTGTCGGGCAGGCACTTCGCCCATGGACGCGTGGAAGAGCATCCGGAAGTTATCATGGGCGGCAAGACTTACTCACTATGGCTTGACCTGACACCGGAGGGCCGCTCTCGATTTTACCAGTGGTCCCACGGACACGCCAACGAAAATCTGATGCTGATACTAAATGGCGAGGTTGTCGCCCACGGACGAATAGCGATGACGATGGACGTCTCTACGTGGGAGATCACCAACTTGAAAGACGGAGTGGCAGCACAGAAACTGGTGGGCTTTATCAACGGCAATAGTGTGGGGCATTGAACCATTAGGGGGCGTCGCCAGGTACCGTTGTTAAATACCGGAAGTCCTCCTATGCGGCGCGTACACCTTTCGGAATATGTAGCCAGCAGTACTGAAATTGTCGCCAAACCCACTTGGTATTCCGATTTAACATTATCGGACGTTTTGTCGTTTGTGCCAAGATTTTGCCTGGAGTTCAAATACGAAATGGGCCTGAGGCGCGGATAGTGCAACTTACCGAGGACATCGCTGCGCGACTCAGGTCAGTACGATTGCTGGCGATGGACGTCGACGGAGTCTTGACCGACGGCAGGCTTGCTTACGACGAACAGGGTGGGGCGCTCAAGCTATTTCACGTTGCGGACGGAATGGGGCTGACAGTACTGCGGTTTGCTGATATCGAAACAGCGTGGATTTCGGGGCGGACCAGTTCCGCAGTAGGCAATCGGGCTTCCGAGCTTCGCATTCCTCATGTTCTGCAGGGCGTTCGGGATAAGGGCAGCGCACTGCGGGATCTGGCAGGGCAATGCGGTATTTCCCGCGAGGCAATTGCGTTTGTCGGCGACGACTGGAATGACCTTGCGGCCTTCGAGGAGTCGGGCGTTTGTATCGCGGTAAAGGATGCGGTCGCCGAATTGCGGCAGGCTGCCGACCTTGTTACAGACCGACCCGGGGGGTATGGCGCCGTACGAGAGGTCTGCGAGGCCCTGCTCGAAGCCCAGGGCTTGAGGCAAATTGTGCTGATACGCTACCTCGAATCACTGAAAGATGCACGCTTGTATGGCCCAAGTGGACAATAGACAGCCTCTGACAATCTTCCATACCAACGATTTTCACAACCGGCTGAGCGCTACGGGCGCCGAAACCATATTCCGACGAATGCGAGAGACGCCGGAGCCAAAACTGCTCCTCGATGCCGGTGACGCAGGCGGGTCCAGCAACCTAACTTTCCGTAACGAAGGTGAGCCAATTCTTGAAGAGATGTCCCGGCTTGGCTATGATGCCATGACGGTTGGGAATCGAGACTTTCACGTGAGCCGAATGGGCTTCCGTGCCAAGTTGTTTCGCGCCAAATTTCCGATACTCTGCGCAAACGTTCGTTCCACCAATCCAGCCGCTGCATCCACGATAGAGGATGACGAACGACCCTTGGCAGGCGCCTTGACGCAAGGTGAGGCCGAACTTCGATCTTACGTGTGCCCAACGGTCGGCGATTGGACGGTACTCATTGTCGGCCTTACCGTGCCCATGGTGACGCCTCGCATGTGGGAGCGCAAACTGTCGGCATATGTGTTCGACCCGGCAATCTCGACCGCTGCACGTCTCATTCCATTGCTGCGCGGCCGGTTGAAACCTAATCTCATCATTGCTCTTACACATATTGGATTGAGATCTGATAGAGAGGTGGCCGCGGCCGTGCCTGAAATCGATCTGATCGTAGGAGGGCATTCGCACGAGCTGCTTGTAGAGGGTGAACGAGTAGGTGAAACGCTGATCGTACAGGCGGGAAGTCATGGTCGGCATATCGGCGTTGTCACTGCGGATTTGTCGGACGATTCTTCCTTGAGGCCGCGCTTGACGGCGCGAGTCGAGACACTATGAAGTCCCTTCTCGTTGTCGCCTTGACCTGGTTTGCTGCCGTGGGTCTCGGTAGAACCCTCATTGATCTGTGTCTGCGCCGACTGCCTGCGCAGGTGACATTGTTGAACCCAGGTGAGCGAAACGTTTTAGGGTCTGCTCTGGGCCTTGGTACGATTGCATACGGTATCTACGCACTTGGCTTGCTAGGGCATTTATCGGCGGCGAGCATAGCGATCCTGTTGCTCGTGGCCGGACTGCTCGGAATTCCTGGCAACCGCGCCTTGTGGGCCGAATTTCGGGCCATGATGAAACGGGATCGATCGGTCGATACCAATGCCAAGGCAACCCGATTTGGGCGTCTTACGGATGCGGTTCTGGTCGGCAGCCTCATGTTGCTACTCATTATCGCGGCATCTGCCTGCTATCTGGCGCCCGGGCCGCATGCCTGGGATGCGCTGGCCTACCATCTAGCCGATCCAAAGATATTCCTGCAGCAGCATCGAATTGGAATACTGCCGACGGAACACCATAGCAACTTTCCGTTCACGATGGAGATGCTGTTCGCGATCGGATTGGCATTCGACGGATATGCCGCCGCGAATCTGTTCCACCTCTTAACGGCTGTGCTGCTGGCAGTCGGGATGGTCCTTTTTTGCGACCGCTTTTTGTCTCGAAGCGCGGGCTTGATCGCGGCGTTGGTCTTCGCTTCGACTCCTATCGTGCTCTGGGAGGCGACGGTCGCCTATATCGATCTGGGACTGTCGCTGTACCTGTTCCTCTCAGCTTACTTGCTGCTCCTGGGAGTGAGTCTATGCCGAACCCAATCCCAGCGCACGAACAAAACTGATGACAAGGCTCAATTATGGGCATTTTCCGCAGCGGGCGCCATGATGGGATTTGCGCTCGGCATAAAGTACCTGGCAATTCTATCTTTCGTTATACTGTTAACTCTGGCGCTGCTCCGCAGGGTACCCGTGCGGTTTTTGGCCGTTTTCGCGCTGGCTGCGTTCGTTGTGGGTTCGCCATGGTACATTAAAAATATCGTATGGATGCACAATCCGGTCTATCCATTTGCTTACAATATTTTTCCAGGCAGCAAATATTGGAGCAAGGAGCGTGCAGCGCCCTATATGGACGAACAGAAGGGTTTCGGTACGGCCCACGACATCAAGCATCCGACGGAATCGCTGCGCAATCTCGCTGTATCGCCATGGACGCTGATTTCCAGGCCGGAACTTTACGCGAACAAAGCCGATTTTACGTTTACCTCCACGATCGGGGGAATATACGCCGCATTCCTATTGTCGCTGGCATTCGTTCGTGCAAAGCCCGGCACAATTCGGGATCTTTCGCTGATAGTTGTCGCCATGTTCGTCGGCTGGTTCTTCGTTTCGCAGCATGTGCGCTACCTGATACCGATTCTGCCATTCGCCGCAATACTGTGCGGCTTTGCGGCAAATCACTGGATACGTGTTGGCGCCATAGCGCCTATGCGCGCACTTCAGGATTGCCGTCTGAATATTGTCAACAGTTTTGCCGCATATTCCACTGCTGCGGCTGTGGCGGGGCATGTGTGCGTGCTTGGCTGGGGTATCACTGCACTGCCGGTGGGGGGACGGGAGGCGGTCCTGACGCAGGAGAGGGGATTGGAGCCGACCGCTCTCTCCGTGCCGGAAATTATCGCGCAGCTCCAGGACACGAAAGAGCGAGATCGCCAGCTCCGGCGTCTAAACAGCTATGGAGCAGCAGAGTGGATCAATCAGCACGTGCCGGAGCGGGCAGGGGTGATCCTCTATGAAGATGTACTCGGCTTCTACCTGGATCGGGAGTATCTCTGGGGCAACGGAGAGCACTCGTCGTACATTCCTTACGAGTCGTTTCGCAGCGGAGAGGATCTTACGCAATGGCTTATCGCACACAATATCGGCTATGCACTTTTCAATCTGAACAATACTCCAGGCAACTCTCATCCGCTATTGCCGGAAGATCTGGACGAAATCAATTCCATTATGCGCAAATCGTATAACGGGCAAGGAGAGGGATGGCGGCGCATCGTCGGTGAGGCGATTCACAGCGGAAACTGGGTCCTTCGATATGCGCATCATGGAGTGGTCGTGCTTGAAATTGGGGCGCCAGGAACGTGAATAGATCCCGGTTCGATGCGCTAAAGGCATCGGTCAACGACGCGGGGCCACCGCTATCGCCCTTGCCGCATGGTGTGCGCCAAGCCTCTCCCGGATGGCGCTTCGCACTTCCGATCCTGGTACTCCTCTATGTCGCGTTCGGCATCGTTCACGCGCTTCGGACGCCTGTCGGCTTCACAGGTTACCAGGACGCACCGGATGAATATGCACACGTAACCGTTGCCCGAGTGATAGCCTCCGGACGACTGCCCACTCGCGAATCGCCCGGAATGCCGCGACAATCTCAAATGACCTATGAGTGGCATCAGCCGCCGTTGTACTACTTCCTCGTTTCACGTTTGCTTCCCGCGGGCGACAAGGTAATGAGACTCTTATCCATTCTGATTGGGGTAGGGTGTATACTGGCAATCTATCAGGCGGCCCGAGTACTGCTTCCCGAGCGTCCGGAGACGGCCATCCTGGCTGCCGGGATCGCCGCACTGACGCCCGGCCATATTGCCATAACTTCGGTGGTAAACAACGATGCGCTCCTGGAGCTTTGCTTCAGCGGTTACTTGCTTGTGCTGTTCTTGGCGCTCGCTAGGGGGCTGACGCTGCAACGATCGCTGCTGCTGGGCGCCATTCTCGGCGCGGCGCTCCTGACAAAAGTTACAGCCGTTCTGCTGCTGCCGTTAACACTGATGGCATTATGGCTGCTTTCACGCAATGGCGAATCCAGAACCGCGGTTTTGCGTGCCGCGCTGGTGATCGCAACAGTGGCCGCAATCATCAGCGGATGGTGGTATGTTCGCAATGGCATGCTATACCACGAATGGCTGCCGCTTACGGCATTCCGGCAATCGTTCGAGGGCACCGCGAAAGCTACGGACATTATCGGAGGGCAGTCCGGTCTCAGTGTGTCCGGGTGGCCCGGGTACGCGCAGTTGGTCGCATCCTGGACGTTCAAGAGCTTCTTTGCCGTCTATAGCTCGAATAGGGGATCGGCATGGGGTATACCGGCATTCCTCCCGGAGCAGCTATACTGGCTCGCTGGGCTTGTAGTGATTTGCGCGGCTGCCGGTCTTGTAGTCTTGGCGACCAGGCATCGCACGGAATTCACTGGCCCCCAGACCTATGGCATTTACCTGCTGTCGGGAATATTTGCGCTGGTGGCGTTAAGTTTCGTAACGTTCACGTCTAAGTATTTTCAGGCACAAGGCCGGTATTTTTATCCGGCGATGCTCCCGATATCACTGGCCTGTGCAATGGGTTGGCAGTCCATCTTCCCGAAGCGATACAGCGACGTCGCAGGCGTGTTGCTGCTTGCATTTTTCGGTGTGTTTGTCGCGGCCTTCTTGCTGGCGACCGGGTGATTATGAATTCAGATATGTCAGTGGGAACCGGTCGCCGGCGCGAGTCGTCAGAATCCCATGCTTTGAATTGGCTCGCGGGAGTATCGACCACATTATGAGTACCTACGACGAAGATGACCGCCTGCCCGCGCAGAATGGCGATGAAGAAGATGCCGAGGGGCCCGACATCCAAGGGTTGCTTGATACCGGCTACACACAGCTCGATGGGTTTGTTGAGTGGCTCGAACGCATGCTGGAGATGGACACGAGGACCGCGCAGCAGGATTGCTTCAACGCGGAGAGTTTCGTGGACTTTCTCGCGAACAACCAGAGGAAATCGGCGCTCGATGCTAGTGAGTACGATTTGCGCTGGTTCGTGTTCAGCCACTATATACGCAAATCCATCGCCGACCGTGAAACGCAACTGCGATTGCCCGGTTCGCTCCTACGGTTCTTTCAATACCTTCACGCCGCGTTCAAAATGGACCACGCCGACTGGATAGCCGCAACGCTGGAGGATCAACAGTTCTTCGAGCAGCGGCTGCACGATCTTCAGTCCCTAGCCGGGGAGGATGAGGCGGTATGGAAATCCGGATTTCGGGATTGGTGCGAGGAGATTGAACAAGACCTCGATATGCGCTGTCTTTGGCTCCCGAACGACATGGGAGAGGGAATGGAGTGGGGCGAGCAGATGGGCTGGCGCGAGGCGACCTTGCGCGACGATGCGAACCGATTGTGGCAGAGCGAGCGAGAAGCGCTGCTCACCGAAGGATTAAGCTTCGATGCGATGCGAGATCACTTGGTGGTATCGAACCTGTTTTGGCTCGATACTCCTCAAAAGCGACTGGAAGACTTTTCGCCCAGGCAGACCATCCGCGGTGAACGCGCGGAGCAGAGACTATTGTTAGAAAGTGACGATGGCGCGAGCGATGATATGTGATCACTATCCAAAGGAGCGGATTTATGACGTCGTCGCAACCTGACACCGAGTTAATACTCATACTAGACTTCGGCGCGCAGTACACCCAACTGATAGCGCGCCGAGTCCGCGAGTGTAATGTATACTGTGAGATTGCGGCGCACGATATCACCGTCGAGACGCTAAGGCTGCGAAAACCACGCGGTATTATTCTGTCCGGAGGACCTTCCAGCGTTTACGATAAGGACGCCCCCCATGCAGATCCCGGAATCTATCAGCTTGGAGTGCCAATACTGGGAATCTGTTACGGTCAGCAGTTAATGTCCTATCAGTTGGGTGGGGAAGTAAGACCCGCGGACCGACGCGAGTATGGCCATGCGGAGCTTACAATCCTTGACCCTCAGCCGCTGTTCGAGGGCATCGGCATAGCGGGTGACGAGGCAGTCTGCTGGATGAGCCACGGCGACAAGGTGCTGACCCCGCCGCCGGGATTCCATGTCCTCGCCACTACGGCAAGCGCTCCGGTGGCGGCCATGGCGGATATTGAGCGCGCTCTCTACGGCGTTCAGTTTCATCCCGAGGTAGCGCATACGCCATTTGGCGCGCAACTGCTGCGAAACTTCCTCATGGGACCGTGCGGCTGCTCGGGGAGCTGGACGCCTGCCGGCTTCATAGAGGACGCCGTTGCGCTTATTCGCGAGAAAGTGGGCAGCCAGGGCGTCGTGTGTGGAGTATCCGGCGGTATCGATAGCTGCTGCGTGGCTGCTCTGATGCACAGGGCGATCGGTGACCAGCTTACCTGCATTTTTGTGGACCACGGACTTCTGCGGAAAGGCGAGGCGGAGCAAGTCCGAACCGAATTTGCGGCGGCGTTCGGCATCCGGCTGATCTACGCGGACGCCAGTCGTCAGTTTATGGCGAGTCTCTCCGGAGTTACGGATCCCGAGGAGAAACGGAAGGCGATCGGAGCAGATTTTGTGCGCGTTTTCGAGCAGCATGCCGATAACATTACAGGTGCGGTATTCCTCGCTCAGGGAACACTGTATCCGGATGTGATCGAAAGCGGGGGCAGTAAGAACGCCGTAACGATCAAGACACACCATAATGTCGGCGGACTGCCCGAAGATATGGTTTTGAAGGTCATAGAGCCTCTGCGTATGCTGTTCAAGGATGAGGCTCGGGCTGTCGCGGCGGAACTTGGCCTGCCGGACAGCATCGTATGGCGGCATCCGTTTCCCGGTCCCGGGCTAGCGATACGCATTCTCGGAGAGGTTACCGAGCCGCGGCTTGCAATGTTACGGGAGGCCGACGCGATTTTCATCGATGAGCTTCGGACCGCCGGACTCTATCGGGAGATGAGTCAGGCCTTGGCAGTGCTTGCACCCATCCGGAGCGTCGGTGTGATGGGGGACTTGCGGACTTACGCTCACCCTATCATTCTTCGCGCGGTAACGACCGACGATTTTATGACGGCGACTTGGGCCCGGATACCTTATGACGTTCTCGAACGTGTTAGCAGGCGAATAGTAAATGAGGTGCCGGGGGTAAACCGGGTTGTCTATGATATCAGCTCGAAGCCGCCTGCCACAATAGAGTGGGAGTAACGATCGATACCATGAGCTTGCAATCGCTCCCAGCCCATTCCGTGTCCGTCCTATATAGCGCGGAAGAAATCATGGCGCGCGTCGCTGAACTGGGCGCGCAGATCACAAACGATTTTCCCGATCATAATCAGACGCTCCTGCTAGTCGGAGTATTGAAAGGCGCGACGCTGTTCCTGGCTGATCTTGTGCGAGCCGTCGACCGGCCGCTCGAGTTCGACTTCGTCGCCATTGCCTCGTATGGCGGGGCTACACGGTCTTCAGGCGAAGTGCGCTTGCTCAAAGATCTTGAGTCTGCGGTAAATGGCAAGCATGTAATAATCGTCGAGGATATCCTGGATACCGGCCTTACATTGCGGTTCAGCTACCTGATCGAAACGTTGAAGGCTCGTCACGCGGCCAGTGTAAAGGTGTGCGTGCTGCTCGATAAGCCATCGCGACGCCGTGTGGAGGTTCCGGTGGAGTACTGCGGCTTTGTAATCGAAGATAGATTCGTGGTAGGCTACGGGATGGACTATGCGGAGTATTACCGCAACTTGCCGTATATTGGTTACGTAGTGCATGCCGATGAAGAAACCGACCTAAACTAGTAGACATTGCGTAAAGAGTGTGGTATAGTGAGGATATTGGTATGTCCCTCTTGTGGTTCACGGCACAGTTACTGGAAATGGTCATACGCTTCCTGTTTTCCTCACCCAGTCATTTTATCCCGTTGGCGACAACCCATTCCATTTCGTTGTGCTCGCTCAGCGATGGGATTGCCGCTTCGATGTAGCAGCCTCTCAAGGATGACATTGCCCGTTGGCGGGTGGGGCGCTAGCTGCTCTCGAATTTGCTCCGTGATTACTTTTCCGCTTCCGATCCAACTCAAATCGCCATTTGTGTTAGGATGCGGGCAGGCAAGTAATGCCGATTCCCTTCTGTATTAAGTTTATCTCTGTATTTACCATTGTATTTACCATTGCCGCTGTTCAGGAACGCCTATTCTTATCAAGTTCAGTTGAGCCTGCCGCGTTATGACCTCAAAAATACTCCTGGAATTACTGGAATTATCGGTTCATTATTCATACACTACAGCGGGTTCGGAAATACGGCCCGCGAAGCAATCAACGCCCGTTTTGCACACATGGTGAGGTGGTAGACACGAATGGAAGAGACCCTCAGTTTCAATCTATCCGATCTGGAAAATAAGAGTCTGAGCGATCTGCAGGAGCTTGCGAAGGATCTTGGAGTCGGTAACGGCACGAGCATCACGCGCAAGGACGAACTGATCGGCCGGATATTGCAATTGCAGACGGATCGCAACGGCCCGATTATCGCAAAGGGCATTCTGGAAGTGCTCCCTGACGGGTGGGGTTTTCTTCGGAGGAGCAATTTCTCACCGAATGCCGAGGATATCTACATCGCCCAGGCACAGATTAAGCGATTTGGGCTCAAGACCGGCGATGAGGTCACGGGGCAGGTACGCCCGCCGAAGGAGTCCGAGAAGTACTTCGGCCTGTTACGGGTAGAAGCTGTCAACGGAGTCGACCCGGAAGTTGCACGCAATCGTGTCAATTTCGACGATCTGACACCTATCTATCCGAACCAAAGGCTGACACTTGAGACGACGCGAAACGAGATGACGGGCCGTATCATGGATCTGATCTGTCCAATCGGCAAGGGACAGCGCGGGATGATCGTTGCTCAGCCCAAAGCGGGCAAGACAACGATCCTGAAGACGATTGCCAACTCAATCGCGGTCAATCACCCCGAATGCGTGTTAATCGTGCTCCTGATCGACGAACGGCCGGAAGAGGTCACGGACATTCGTCGATCGGTTAAGGGAGAGGTGATCAGCTCCACTTTCGATGAAACGCCTGACAACCACATGCGAGTGGCTGATATGGTCCTCGAACAGGCCAAGCGTCTTGCGGAGAGCAAGCGCGACGTGGTCGTGCTCATGGATAGCCTGACCCGATACACTAGGGCGTCGAACTTGACTGTCAACCCGAGCGGTCGTACGCTCGCGGGTGGGCTCGATCCCGCGGCCCTTTATCGCCCGAAACGATTTTTTGGCGCGGCGCGTAACATAGAAGAGGGTGGAAGTCTGACTATCCTTGCGACGGCGCTCGTTGAAACCGGCAGCCGTATGGATGACCTGATTTTCGAAGAGTATAAGGGTACGGGAAACATGGAGGTGGAGCTGGACCGCAGCCTTGCCGACAAACGCATCTTCCCGGCGATCGCACTCAAGTCGAGCACGCGTAAGGATGAACTCCTCTATGACGAGGACATGTATAAACAGGTAGTCAAGCTTCGCCGGCTCCTTTATGGCTTGGATCCACTGGAAGCCACCGAACTCCTCAAAGATCGACTGCAGCACACGAAATCGAACAAGGAGTTCCTGGCCATGGTGGACAAAACAATAAAAGGAGACGATTAAGAGGTTTTGGAATAGAACGGAGGCAGGATGTGGGCGACGACTTCAAAGACCTGTTTGGAGACTGGCGGCCCGATGAGTTAGGACGTGGTAAGGGTGACGAGTTCCGTTCAGAGCCTGAAAACCGTATGCGGCGCGCGCTGAACGAGAAGGAAGTCAAAATTGTCAACGTGTACGAAGCGGTCCCGGATGGCTCAGCCGGTCAGGCCGTCCAGCCCCAAACCTTTGTCCTGTTACGCGATAACCGTGGGCGCGAGCTGCGAATCTACGTCCTACGCGATGTAGCCCTTGCTATATCGCTTGCGCTTGAAAGCGAAACTCCTGACCGTCCGTTTACTCACGACCTCATGAAAAACATCCTCGACCGCTTGTCCGTTTCGGTCGAACGTGTCACTATCGACGATCTGTGGCAAGAGACGTTTTACGCCAGAATCACACTGGACAACAAAGGCGAAACGCTGGACATTGATGCACGGCCAAGCGATGCGATTGCTTTGGCGCTCAGGTATCGTGCCCCCATTTACGTCGCGGAGGCAGTACTGGAAGCCACGACTCACGAGTAGATTCTCTTCTGGCGAGCTAGGATACGGCCACAATTATTGAACCCGGGCTCGGAGGAGCCCGGGTTCAATGCTCGGAGGAGCCCGGGTTCAATAATTGTCATTGGAAGCAACGGTTGGATCCGAGTGGTGTCCCCTCTCGGCTAATAGTTCGCATACCTACTATTATCGGACGTTTTAACTGATTCTCATTTGCTGCCGACGCCAACAATGTGTAAGACGCAGGGCGAGTTCAAACCAGTTATGGTCAGACTGATTTGAACTCGCCCCTCTTTGTCTAAAACGCGAACCGATGCCAATGCTATCGCGAAATCACAAGCGGAATAACGGTGGCGCCGGACTCCGGGACTAAATGCAGTTCGATCTGACGCAGTTTGGTATCACAGTCGCTCAGCACTTCCTGAATGTCGCGCAGGCGAGTTGCCAGCGCGTTGTCTTGCGCATGGTGCTCATGCCAGCGCGCTATAGCGGCAACGACGACGATACCCGTGGCAGCGGCGGCCAAACCCACCGCCAAAATCACTCCCGCGGTCTTAGCGGCTTTCAATTCCTGTCCTTCCGTAGCGATTATCCGTTACCCAAGTTGTAACGATTATCACCGTCTTCGCCACCTTCCAGCGACTTGAAAATTCGCTTTACAAAGGAGATAAGTTCCATTGGGTTAAACGGTTTGGTCAGATAGCAATCGACGCCGCTCTGCCAGCCGCGAAATACATCCGCATCCTGAGCCTTCGCCGTCAGCATGATAACCGGGAGGTCTCTGGTGTTCGGATTTTTTCTCAAGTTTTGTAGAACTTCAAAGCCGTCCATGTAGGGCATCATAACGTCAAGAACGACCAGGTCCGGCTGCTCGGAGGCAACTTTTTCCAGTGCGTCCTTACCATCGAAAGCAGTTACGACTTCGTAGCCGGCGCGCTCCAGGTTGACCTGTACGAGACGCACGATGTGCCGTTCGTCATCCACTGCTAAAATCTTCTTGGGCATAGATTTTGTTCCTCTTCCAACTACCCGTTCTACACGGGCCGGTTATTTTAGCACATGATCAGGTGGCGATAGCGCCAAGCACGGAAATACGACTTCGTTAATCCTATCGCCAAAGTATAACACAACCACGATTGCGTGTCAATTGCACGCCGTGTTACGCAGGCTCGGCGGTTACGGGTGTGTACCGCAAATCGAGATGTTTGACGGCCATCGTCTCATCCAGGCGAGACACTACGGTCGCATGGGGCGCGGATCGCACGATCTCAGGATCCTCCTCGCACTCTCGGGCAATTTGGATCATCGCGTCGATGAACTCGTCGATGGTCTGCTTGCTTTCGGTCTCCGTCGGCTCGATCATCAGCGCCTCCGGTACAATGAGCGGAAAGTAGTTTGTTGGCGGATGAAAGCCGTAGTCCATAAGCCGCTTCGATATGTCGAGCGCCCTAACGCCGTGCTTTTGTTTCTGCTTCTGGGCAGAAAGAACGACCTCGTGCATGCAGACCTGGTTTCCATAGGCGACTTCGTAATGATCCGCAAGCCGTGCCCGCACATAGTTCGCGTTCAGCAGCGCATTCTCGCCGATCTGGCGCAGCCCACGTGCGCCATGACTCCGTATGTACGTATAGGCGCGTACGGCGAGCAGAAAGGCGCCATAGAACGAATGTATGCGTCCGATGGAGTTAGGGCGGTCGAAATCGAACGCATACTTTGCCGCGAGGCCATCCCCTACCTTCGCTACGGTCGGCACAGGCAGGTACTGCTCTAAACATGGCTGTACGCTGACGGCCCCGCAACCGGGTCCACCGCCTCCATGCGGGGTGCTGAAGGTCTTGTGCAGGTTGAAATGCATCACGTCGAAACCCATGTCGCCCGGACGCGTGATGCCCAGCATTGCGTTCATGTTCGCGCCGTCGCAATACACCAGCCCGCCTGCCTTGTGTACCCGATCGCAGATATCGACAATGTCGCTTTCAAACAGACCGACCGTGTTCGGATTGGTCAGCATGAAGGCCGCGACGTTGCCGTCGAGCGCTCGGTCCAGGGCATCCAAGTCGGTCCGCCCCTTTGAGTTGGACGGTACGCCTTTCACCTTGAAGTTACAGCGGGCAGCGCTCGCGGGATTCGTGCCATGCGCCGCATCCGGGATCACCACGATGTTCCGGTGACCTTCTCCCCGATCCGCGTGGTACGACTTCACCATCATCATGGCAAGGAGCTCACCGTGTGCGCCCGCGGATGGCTGCAGCGTGGTCTGGGCCATACCGCATATTTCCGATAGCATCGCCTGCAATTCGTAGAGGAGAGCAAGCGCACCCTGGACGCTCTCTTCGGGCTGGAGCGGATGCAGGCTTGCGAAGCCGGGAATAGAGGCAGTCTTTTCGTTCACCTTCGGGTTGTACTTCATGGTGCACGACCCGAGCGGGTACATTCCCCCATCGATCGAATAGTTCCGGTTAGATAGATGAGTGAAGTGACGGACTACGTCCAACTCGGAAACTTCTGGAAGCGGAAGGCTCGTTCTGAGATTTTCCGCGCCTAGAAGCTCCGCGGGATCTTGTACCGGAACATCGCACTCCGGCAGGTTGGCGCCACGACGGCCGACGCGGCTCTTTTCAAATATTAATGGCTCGCTCATATTAGTTCCGCACCTCGAGACTCTGGGCAATTGCATCCACGAACCGGTCGATGTCTTCCCTGGTCTTTGTCTCCGTTACGCAGACCAGAAGGGAGTTAGGCAGATCGGGATAGTATTTTCCAAGTGGAAGCCCACCCACAATGCCGTGTTGCAGCAGTTTGCGGTTGATCTCCTCGGGCACGGCGTCGACCCGCACTACAAACTCCTTGAAGAACCTGGTGGAGGCATTATCGACAGTCACGCCCGCTACTGAACCCAGGCGTTGGCGTGCGTAATGCGCCTTTTGAAGGCACAGGTCCGCGACCTGGCGCATACCGTTCTTGCCGAGTTCGCACATATAGATTGTGGCGGCCAGGGCTATGAGCGCTTGATTGGTACAAATGTTCGACGTGGCTTTTTCGCGTCGGATATCCTGTTCCCGCGTACGCAGGGTCATTGTATAGCCCCGCCTGCCCTGCCGATCGACAGTCGCGCCGACGATCCGGCCCGGAAAGCTGCGCAGGAACTTCTTCTTGCAGGCGAAGAACCCGAGCAGCGGTCCTCCGAACCCCATTGGGCTTCCAAGCGATTGCCCCTCTCCCACGACGATATCCACGTCGAGGTCTCCAGGCGGAGTAAGCAGGCCTAGCGATATTGGATCTACGGAAACGATGGAGAGCGCGCCGACGCCGTG
>JAYTEU010000806.1:0-2654 GCA_043734985.1 Chthonomonadaceae bacterium | reverse complement strand
AAGATAGTAGAAAGCGCCCTTTAGCCCATCTAATAAGGCGATACTCGAAGTCTTGCCCGAGCGTATAAGTTCCCGGCGCAGCTCATAATCTATCACCTCCGGAATGTAGATGTTGTGACCGGCGGCAAGACAAGACCTCGTCCATTGTGTTATGGCGCTCACCACCGCACCTTTAACCGGTGTGCAAAGGGCGCTCAGAGGCGTAGAATCCAGTAGGATGTGCCGCGTCATGGGAAAACAAGCCGCTCACCGGTTGCCGCGCGATTGGCGTTTAAGCGGCGCTGAAGCTCCTCGAACTCTTCCTCAGCCTCTCGAATCTCGTCCGGATCGTCCGTGGCATCCGCCTCGATCCGTGCATCCAGATAGGCGATAGCGGCTGCATTCTTGGCGCTAAGGGCCACGGGTGTCTGGAGAGATCCCTCCTTCGACGCAGCAGGGAGCAGTTGCACGTCTATCAGGCCCTTGACAATATCGGTAGGCCGCAGCCCTTGTTTCGCTGCCTGGTCGGCAAGCCAGGTTTCTTCCTGGGAACTTAGTTCTATGGTCAAAGTCATGGCGTTCCTCCTCGATTGCGAACGATACCCAATTGTACCTTGTGTACGACGCCCCGTTGTGAAGATTCGCCCACGTCGCAAGCCCGGACAATCATAGTCCATCCCATAATCCTAAAAATTCGAGTTCAGACAATAAATGAACCAATTCCAATATACAATCGTCTACATATATATGCCAAGTCCACCAACCGGCCGGCCACTTATGTACAGCAACACGACCCTATACAACCATTCCAAACCGGAGGAGCCTGACCATGGACAAACAGCCGAACCAGCTCGTCGACCTCCCCATAAATGAAATCCAGGTCGACCGCAGACTCCGCCGCGATCTCGGAGACCTCGCCGAGCTCGCGGACAGCATCGCGGAGCTTGGCCTCCTCCAGCCCATAGTCGTCACTCCGCAAAAGCGGCTCATCGCCGGAGAGCGCCGCCTGGAAGCATGCCGCCGCCTGGGCATGCGGCAAATCGCCTGCTGTATCGTCGTGGACTTCATGGACGAGTGGACGCTCCTCCTCGCCGAAATCCAGGAGAACACCTGCCGCAAACCCTTCAATCCCAGCGAAGCGGTAACGAATGCGGAACGCCTCCTGCCACAGCGCCCTCGCCGCCGCCAAAACCCGGATGGCCCGCAGCTACGAAAAATTTTCTGAGGTGGGACAGTCCATGGATCAGGTCGCGCGCGCAGTCGGAATGCCCCGTCCAACCCTCGCCAAAGCAATGAAGGTCGTCGCAGCCGCCCGCGAGAACCCCGGTGAATACGGTCCCCTGTCCGCCTGCACAACGTTTGCGCCGTGTATCTTGCCCGAAGGGCAAACGCCGCTTGCGGCCTATAGCGAAGGGTTTACCCGTCGACGCTCGCGGAAATGCTCGCGGAAATGCGGTTCTTGCGTCCTACTTCCCTCGCGCGGTCCGAGCCGGTACCGCCGTCGTTGAGACCAGGCCGCGATCCACCGCTGCGCGCGCCGCTTCGGCACGGTTGGAGACGCCGAGCTTGTTGAAGACGCTGGCGATGTGCTTCTCGACCGTGCTGACCGTAATGAAGAGCTCCGCAGCGATCTCCTTGTTTCTGGCTCCGCGCGCGAGTACCTCGAGAACCTCCTGTTCGCGATCGTTGAGCGGCGTCTCCGTCGACCGGCCGGAAGCGCGCGAGGCCAGCCGGTTCGTAATCGACGAGGAGAACTGAGACTCGCCCCGGTACACCGAATGGATCGCGGCCACCAGGTCGGCGGGCGCGGTGTCTTTCAGCAGATAGCCGCGCGCGCCGGCATTGAGCGCCTGCCCCACCGATCCCTCGGTCTCGAACGTCGTCAGCACGATCACGGGCAGGTCCGGGGAATCCGCCTGCAGCCTGCGCAGCCCCTCCAGCCCATCCACTTCCGGCATCTGCAGGTCCATCAGCACGACGTCCGGCCGAAGCTCCCGAGCGCGGTCCGCCGCCTGCGCGCCGTTCTCCGCCTCGCCCACTACTACCACGCTGGCCTGCGCCTCCAGAATGTCGCGCAGCCCCTGCCGCACGATGGCGTGATCGTCCGCGATCAGCACCCGGAGCGCGCGCCCGCCATGTCCATACGCGGCGGCGCTTCCCGTTTCCGAACGAGCGGGAGGGAGGGAGCTATAGGATGGCGCCGGAGCGGCAGGCGCGCGAAGCTCCAACGGCTCGCGCATCGGGCGATAGGGGAGCGCCGCCCGGATTCGCGTGCCCCAGCCGGGAGTGCTGTCGATCTGCACCTCCCCGCCCAGGAGGCGCGCCCGCTCCTCCATTCCGAACAGGCCGTAGCCCCCCGAGGAGCCGGGAGCGGGGCGCGCGCCCGCATCGAAGCCCGCGCCATCGTCGTCGATCAGCAGTACCACGCTGTCGCCGGTGTACTGTAATCCTATCCGAACCCGCTGAGCGTGGGAGTGCTTCCTCGCGTTGTTCAGGGCCTCCTGCGCGATCCGAAGCAGGGCGAGGCGCTGTTCGGCCGTCAGCGCCTGCTCTTCGCCGGTCATGATAAACGGCGCGTCCACCCCCATCTCGGCGGCAAAGAGACGGGCCTCGTCCACGAGCGTGTCCGAAAGCGAGAGCTGCTCCAGCGAAGGCGGCGCAAGCCCCTGCACAGC
>JAYTEU010000805.1:0-3115 GCA_043734985.1 Chthonomonadaceae bacterium | reverse complement strand
CGCTCCCTCGGCTTTAAGAAGTTACAGCAGACCGTGGTGCAGGATGACAATCCCGTGATCCGAGGCATGATTCATAAGATCCGCCATATGGTCGAGGTCGAATCGCTTACGGAAGAGAAGAGCGAATAGATATGGGCATCGGAATACACAATATGCACCCGACCGAAGGCTCGACCCATCGACGCAAAATCGTCGGTCGAGGTATCGGTTCAGGACACGGCAAGACTGCCACGCGCGGCCACAAGGGTAACAAGGCTCGCGGCCAAATCAACCCAAACTTCGAGGGCGGCCAGACCCCGCTCCATCGACGCCTGCCCCAACTCCGCGGTACTTCCAGCCGAAACCCGCGCGGTTTTAAGCCGTACCATAAAACAGAGTATGCACTGGTCAATGTCGGAGAGTTGGATGCGCAGTTCGATGCCGGGTCGGAAATTACGCCCGAGGTTCTGATGAGCCGGGGCATCCTCCGCAACCTGCACGACGGCTTGAAAATTCTCGGCGACGGCGATGTGTCCAAGAGCTTTACGGTACGGGCGCACAAATTTAGCGAGAGCGCCCAGGAGAAGTTACAGGCCGCGGGCGGGACGGTAGAGATCCTGGCGGCGGAGAGGCGTTAGAACTATGATTGAGGCGATGCAGCGTGCATTAGCTATACCGGAGTTGAGGAAGCGCGTACTCTATGTCTTGATGATGTTCCTGATTTATGCCGTGGGCGCGCATATCCCGGTACCCGGCATCGATCACAACAAACTCGCGCAAATCTTTAGCGGCGGTAAGGGCGGCGTGCTGAACCTGGTCGATGTGTTCTCGGGCGGAGCGTTGCGGCGCATGTCGCTCTTCGCCATGAGCATCGGTCCCTATATCAACGCCTCGATCATTATGCAGATGATGTCGCTTGCCGTTCCGCAGTTGGAAGCTCTCTCGAAAGAGGGCGAATCCGGTCGTAAGCAGATAGCGAAATACACCCGCTACCTCACGATCGTCTTGGCATTCGTGCAGGCCTACGGCTTCACAATGGTCTTCGAGCAGCAGAATCTAGGGATACACCCGCTGCAGCGCCTGGTGATCTGCACCACGCTTACCGCCGGATCGCTGTTCTTACTGTGGATCGGCGAGCAGGTGACGCAGCATGGCGTAGGCAACGGCGTGTCGTTGGTGATCTTCGCGGGCATCCTGCTCAGCCTGCCGTATCAGTTCAGCAGCATCCTTATACAGGTGAAGACAGGGACGGCGCAGCCCATCAGTCTGGTCCTTCTCGTCGTCGCGTTCGTCGCAATGACGTATGCCGTCGTGTTCATCACGCAGGGGACGCGCCGGATACCCATCCAGCACACCAAGCGTGTAATCGGCATGCGGCAGACCCAGGCGAGCGCCTCGTTTCTGCCGATCAAAGTGAACATGGCCGGAGTTATCCCGATCATTTTCGCGATCTCGCTGGTGCTGATGCCGACCACCATCATTAACGCGATTCCGGCCAATACCGGCTTCGTAGTGTGGCTAAAAGAGAAGTCGATGTACCTGAACCCGGGAAATATCCCGAGTATCACGATCCCTTTGAAGCCGCACGCGATCGCGATCCCGTTCCCGATTGCGTTGGTGTTCTACTTCCTGCTGGTTATCGTGTTCACGTATTTCTATACCGCGATCGTTATGAACGTACAGGAGATGGCGGACAACCTGAAGAAGTACGGTAACTATATACCAGGGATCCGGCCGGGCAAGCCGACATTGGATTATCTGGAACGGGTTGTTTCGCGCATCACCTTGGCGGGCGCGGTGTTCCTTGGCTTGATCGCGGTATCGCAGTACATCCTGCCGAACCTGACCGGCTTCTCTCAAAACTCGTTCCCCATTGTTGGAGGAACGTCGCTTCTGATCATAGTTGGCGTGGCAATCGAGACGATGCAGGCCATCGAAGCGCAATTGATCATGCGCAACTATGAAGGCTTCATAAAAAACAGTCCGGAAAAGCGGTCGTAGCACGCGACAGCGCGAAGGACGAGCAATCGTCCGGGAGGCTCTGCAATGATACTCGTGCTGCTAGGACCACCCGGCGTCGGCAAAGGTACGCAAGGTACGCGTATTGCCGTGCACTATGACATTCCGACCATATCGACAGGCGCAATGTTTCGGGAGGCGGCAGCAAGAGGCACAGAGTTAGGACGCATAGTACAGCGCTACAAGATCGATAGAGGAGAGTACGTTCCCGACGAGGTAGTTGTGAATGCCGTCAAAGCGCGGACCAGCGAACCGGACTGTGCAAATGGTTTTTTGCTGGACGGCTTTCCGCGTACCATCGCGCAGGCGGAGGCGCTGGAGGCGTTCCTTTCAGACCAGAAGCGGCGACTCAATGGCGTTCTCAACTTTCAGGCGCCGATCGCGGAGATCGTTGGCAGGTTCAGCGGACGCAGGGTCTGTCCATTCGATGGATCGACCTACCATCTTGTGAATCAGACTCCGCACCAGGCGGGCCTTTGCGATATCTGTCACAGGCAGCTTGTGCGGCGTCCTGACGATGAGCCCGATGTGGTCGAGAGACGCCTGCAGGTCTATCAGTCCAAGACCGCTCCGTTGGAGGATTACTATCGCCGGAAGGGCCTCTTGGCAACGATTCTTGCGACTTCGGAACCGGAAACGATCTTTGGGCAAGTCGTGAACGCCATTGAGCGGATGCGACAGCAACCTGTGATTGAAGATTTTGAATGATCACGTTGAAAAATCGTAGTGAAATAGCAAAGATGCGCGAAACGGGAAGAATGGTGCATCGGATCATCCATCAGACCGCATGTGCCATCGAACCTGGGATTACAACTGGGCGGCTTGAAGATATTGCGGTACAGCTCCTCTCGGATTGTGGGGGGACATCGCCGTGTCTGGGATATGCTCCGCCGGGGCACCCACCCTACCCAGCCTGGACATGCATTTCCGTAAACGAAGAGATCGTTCATAGCGTACCCGGACGGCGAGTCATCAAAGAGGGCGACTTGGTTACCGTGGATATCTGCGCGGAGCTCAATGGCTGGATCGCCGACAGCGCATGGACGTTTCCGGTTGGCCGGATATCGCCGCAGGCGGAGAGACTGCTCAAGGTCACTCAAGAATCATTGCACCGCGG
>JAYTEU010000804.1:0-5591 GCA_043734985.1 Chthonomonadaceae bacterium | reverse complement strand
GGCCTGGGAATCTTGGTCATATCGATGTACTCGAATGAACCGTGATTATCCTCGGCAATGCCCTTAAGGAGGAATATGCCCGGGAAGTTCTCACCCATTCCAAGAGCAAGCGTCGCGATCTTAATATTCTTCGTGTTCCGGAACCGCACGAACCGCCTCAGCTCCGCGAAGTCCTGGATACCGCCGTTCGGCTCGCCGTCCGTCATCAAGTAGATCTGGTTGATGCCGTTCATGCCGAAAGCCAAATCGAACGCGGCGGAGATATTGGTTCCGTTGCCCATCCGGGCCGAGTCGACAAATATTCGGGCGTTTGCAACGTTCGCAATAGTCGCCGGGACCGAATCGTCCTGGAAGGTATAGGCATCGCTCTTGAAGACGATGATGTTAAACGTGTCGGACGGTCGTAGTTCGCCGAGCGCCTTCTTCAGGGCGTCCCTTGCCTTTACGATCTTGAAGCCGTCGCGCATACTGCCGGAGATATCCAGCGCGTAGACAATGTGGAGCGGCCCATCGCCGCCGCCTGCCTGGCGCGTGCCAAACACCGCGCCTCGCCCGGGCGCGCCGCTGAGTGCAATTCCCTTGCCGGCGCCAGGGCCGCCGCTTCCGCTGCCCAGAAGGCTCGCCACATCGCCGAAAGGCACTCCGCGCTGCTTCGGCGGGCCGGACTCATCCGTGCCGTCTCCGATGCGAACGCCCTTGCCGCGCCCATAGCCTGCTCCGGCGCCGCCTGTTCCCGGCAGGTCCGCGCCACGGCCACGCCCGCCGCCCGGCGCCCTGGTTCCGGTGCCTGAGCCGGAGGTCGCCGCGCCGATGCCCGGGCCGACGCTTCGGCGAAGGCTGCCAAGCGCTAACTTACCGTTGGGCGAGGTTCCGATGCCCCTGCCCGCCGCGAAGCCAACTCCGCCCTGAGAGCCCGTGCCTCGTCCGCCGCCAGTGCCGGGGCCGCCGCCGGGCAGTTCTTCCGCAACCTCTGCGTTGAGCGGATTGCTGCCCTTGACGCTCAGAATGGATGCGCCGCCACCACCGCCCGTAACCGCTGCGACGGGCGGAAGGTTTGCGCCGCCTCGCCCGCCGCCCGAATAGACGACATCCTCTTTAGGCGCTTCGGGAGCCTTTAGGCCATCGTGCCCGCCGGGTACAGGCGCGGGAGAGGGAGAGCCTCCGCCTTCGGTGAGGGTCGGGTCGCGGCTAATTCGATGGAAAGCCGGTGGAGTGTTGAGAGCTGTCGATTTATGGGGGGTCGTCTCGGGAGTTTCCGCCTTGACGCGGTCGGGCAGGTCGACGGGCGCCGGAGTAGGCTTGGCCACC
Organism: Chthonomonadaceae bacterium; assembly: GCA_043734985.1. GTDB lineage: Bacteria > Armatimonadota > Chthonomonadetes > Chthonomonadales > Chthonomonadaceae > DATGJU01. The sequence goes on along the minus strand of JAYTEU010000804.1, from coordinate 4,283 downwards.
GGGGCGGCCGCAGTACCGGGAACCTCGGTCGGGACGAGCGTCTCAGAGCGCGCAATTCGTATCCGAGGGGTCGTGTGAACGCGAAATGGCGCTACCCTCCTCGGCCGAGGCCCTGGCGCAACGCTGAGCGTCGGCCTGGGCTTCGGTTTCGGTTCGGGCAGCGCCTGTACCGGCTTGGGAGTCGGTGGCGGAATAACTACGGGGTCAAACGCGATTTCTATGCTGGGTGAATCGGGAGCGCGAACGCTGGTTACCGCGCCTCGGGCTACGTAGGCCACTCCTGCGTGCAATAGCATGGAAACGACGCAGAAGATCGGAAGCCAGAACCAGCGTTCTATGCGCATCTTACATTCCTTACTCGGTTTGGTTTGCGGGTACCCGTGAGCGGGCTAGGGCCCCGCCGTCCCTGCGCCGTCCTGCAATGGGCGCGGATTAGTGGGAAGGTTGATATGTTTGATCTTAGCCATGCTGATAAGGTCCATAGCATGACTTACTCTACCATAATTTACGCCTTCATCACCTTTGACGAGTACACGAACGCTATTGTTACGGTTATAAGCCGATTTTAGCGTGCCGAGCATCTCGTCGTCCGAGGTCTGCTTACCATCCATCCAGAACTTGCCCTGCTTGTCGATGGCGACGATCAGATCCTTCGGGGTCTCCGGCTTGCCCTGTCGCGATGCGGACTCCGGCAGTTTCAGCGCAAACCCCGGCTGCTTCACGAAGGTCGTGGTGATCATCATAATGATCAGCAGCGTCAGAGAGATATCGATCAGCGGAATCATGTTCATCTCCGCCATCGGATCGTCGTCGGTCTTTCCTCCTCCGTGCATCTCAGACCTCCTGTGGCTGTCGCGCCCGGGTAGCATTGGAATTGTTGCGCAGAATGGGGATCAGCCGGGAGACGTGACCCTGAACGTGCAGAAGCGACGACTGGACATGGCCGAGAAGGGCATTGTACGCGATGACGCTCGGAATCGCGACCAGTAGGCCGAGCGCGGTGGCCGCAAGCGCTTCCGCGATGTCGGCGGTGATCTTTTCGCTGCTCAGACCGCTCTTTGCCATCGTTTCGAACGAGTGCATGACTCCGAGGACCGTTCCGAACAGTCCGATAAAGGGCGCGATGCTGGCGATCGTTGCGAGCGCATTCATCCAGCGCCGAAGCCGGACGCGCTGCAGCGAAAGAGCGATCTCGCTCGCCTGCCACATCGCGTCTTCCGTCGCGCCGCGAAACGATGCGAGGGTGTCCATAATGCTCGCGACAGGAGCTCCCGCGACTGCGGGATTGCCCGGGCGATAGTCCGCGCCCTTCTCAATCGAGGCCTTGATGATCTCGAACGCCTCGTCCTCGCGTTTGCGGATCCACCAGAGCATGAACAGCCGCTCCAGAACGATGGCGACCGCGAGGATCGAACAGAGCCCGAGAGGCCATGCCACCAGCCTGGCTTTCTGCAGAAGGTCGATAAGGTTAAAATTCATTTTTCTTTCCTAATTGATCTAGATACTAGGCAGGTTACGAAGCCTGCCCTGCAGTGAATGGTGCTGTCGATCAGGCGCCCTTGAGCGCCTTCAGAGCCGCCAGCCGGACCTTGGCGTTGGAGACGCGCGGGGACTTCGGGTATTTGTCGACAAGGTCTGTCAGCCGCTTGATCGCTTCATCCTTCTTGTCCGATTTGGTGTAAGCGACCGCTGCCCAGTACATAGCCTCCGGAATCAAGTCGCCGGCCAACTTGTTCTCGGCCACCGCATTATACTCCGAGGCCGCCTCCACGAACTTGTCCTGCCGATACAGTGCAATGGCAAGATTGAAGCGCGCTTCGGTCGCGAACGGGCTCTGTGGAAAGTCCGAGAGAAGCTGGGCGTACTTCGCTTGAGCGTCCGGCCACTTCTCAGCCTTCGTTCGCGCATCCCCTGCCCGAAGGAGCCCTTGTGCCGCATATTCACTTTTTGGGTACTCGTTTACAATCTTCTCCCAGATTGCAAGCGATTCGTCCGCCTTCTTCTGCCGTTCGTAAGTGGTGGCTTCCACGTAGAGCACGGTCGGGATGGTCTCCTTCGCCGGGTTCTTGTCGAGGATGGCCTTACAGCCGTCCATGGCCGCGTCCCACTTCTCCTGCTCGAGGAGCGCCTGAATGAGCGCCAGCCGGATCTGCTCTTCCTGATCTTTTGGACGGTTCAAGGCAAGCGCGGCGTTCGCGGACTTTTCCGCGCTCGCGGGCTGCTTCAGTTCCAGGTAGAGCCACGCAAGGCTCGTCTGCATCTCGCCGAGCCACGGCGCGGTCGGTTTAAGTCGCAGGGATTCTGCATAGGCAGCCGCTGCCGGGGCGGCTTTCTTTTGACCTTCAAAGGTCACGCCGAGCAGGTATTGTGCCTCGGCGGTTACATCGGGATCGGGGTTGGCACGCAGAAGCGAGTTGAGGTTCGCCTGGGCCTCCGCGTAGCGCAACGCCTGAATCTCTTTGCGCGCGGTGTCAATAGAGCCGCGGATCTGCTCGCCCTTCATCTCCAGCAGAGCCTGCTTGGCGTCGGCTACTTCCGGCGATTGCGGGAAGTTGGCCACAACCGCCTGGTAGGCAAGCGAAGCGGAATCGGCCTGCTTTGCATTTAGATAGGAGTCGCCGGCGCGAAGCTGGGCTTTAGCCGCCAGGGGCTGGGCGGGATACTTCGTAACGTACCGGCTGAACTGCGCCGCGGCATCCGCATACTTTTTCTGCGCCAGCGCCGCGTTGCCGGCCCAGTAGGCGCTCTCAGACGCGACCGTCGGCTCCGTGGACTTGGAGCCTTCCACGTAGGCCGTATACGCGAGGTCGTAATCCTTTAGGTGGTACCGGGAATGTCCCAGGCTGAGCTGGCCCCGGAAGCGCTGCGGGTCGCCCGCGGGAAGCCGTCCTATCGCGGTCTCCAATCGGCCCGCCGCCGCGTTATAGTCCTGGAGCGCGAGGAGGCACTGGATAAGGCCGTCCTCTGCCGCGGCCTGCAGCTTCTGCCCCTTCGGAGTGGACGCGAAGTCCTTGAGCAGCGCTTCGAAGGAAGTACGGGCCTCGGCGTAGCGCTTGGACTCAAGATCGATCTGCGCGAGCATAAGCGTGGCCTGGGGTTTGTCCTCGCTCTTCGGGAACTTGGAGATCAGCGCGCGGAAGTCTTTCCGCGCCTCTTCCATCCTCTTCAGCTTCAGGGCGCTTAGCCCCGCGCCGAAATAAGCGCCGTCCGCGAAGTCGCTGCTGCCGTAATCTCGCGCGACCTTGTCATAGGCCTGCTGCGCGAGATCGTATTTTTGAAGCTGGTAGTCGGCCTGAGCCAGCCAGTACCACGCGGGCGCTGCCTGCTCCGGCTTCAGCGTTCCCTTGATCGCTTCGTCCAGCGCGGCGGCGGCTTTGTCGTACTCCTTAGTGTAAGTGGCGGACTCGCCAAGGCCCAGGTAGGCGAGCTGCGTGATGGTCTTGTCCTTCGACGCGATGGCCTTCTCGTAGGCCGCCACTGCCTGCGGATACTGTTTCAGCTCAGAACGGCAGCGGCCTAGCGTAAAGGCTACGACTCCGGCCTTTTCGTGTCTCGGCGTTGTGGCGAGGAACGTATCCAGCCTCTCAGCGGCCGCGGCGTACTTCTCCACATTGAACAGAGCGGAAGCCGCGGCGATCAGCTCCTCGGGAGAGTCCGCGCGAGCGGGTTGTGCCGAGAGGCCCACAACTGCGAGGCAAATAAGAGGTAATAACTGGCGCATGGTAGCGGTACTCCGTGGACCTAATGTAGACGGTTAGTCCAAATATACATCGGTATAGTTACTGGGATTCTTTACTGCGAAAATCTGCGGGCTAAAGTTTGATCTCGACGGTTGGTCTGCCGGAAAGGTGAAGTATAAGCGATCCGGCCTCACCTGAATAGTGGTTCGGCGCGGTCAGGCCTGTCGGTTTTCCGTTGACGGTGATTTGTGGTGGTTTCTTCAATCCTACCACAATTATTCCATACGTGCGTTCCGGCCAGCCCACAACGGTAAAGAGGATTCTACCAGGTTCGTCCTTTATGTCTCTAATTTTACCGGGCGCATGGACGAGAACTAGCCCGCCGGCGTGGAAGGACTGAACGTCGTAGAGAGGCGAGCCCGTCCACAACTGCACCGCGTTGGCTTCAAGCGTCCCTGGATTGATGGCAGGGTCGAATCGCGTTTGGCCCCTCAGACTGACCGAATCCGGCAGCAGCCCCTGGCGGAGCGAATCTGCGCCGCGCGGCCACGTCTGTTGAATTCCAGACAGTGTTATCCCATCCGCAACCGTCTTCCAGACAGG
>JAYTEU010000803.1:0-2394 GCA_043734985.1 Chthonomonadaceae bacterium | reverse complement strand
GATCGTCAAATCACCGATTTGCTCGCCGCGAGCACGTCGCGCGACGGCGGCCACGAGCTGAAGATCAGGAGCATCAAGGATCGCCTGTGAGAGAGGCTTTCCCACCCAGCCGGTGACGCCGGCAACAGTGACTCGAATCATTCGGGCGATCATATGGCGTCACCACTCAAGACGGCGATTCGCAGTCTCCGGACCCGATGACAAGCTTCTCTCAGCGAACTGCCGGCACCGTTTCATTTCACACGACCCTCGCCAGTGACCGAAGTCGGCTGCGACTGGTGGGTCAGGTGTCGAGCTGCGTCGCAGCATCACGCCGGCGCGGAAACCCAAAGATCGAGCGGTATACGAGAGAGGGTATGCAGACATCTGTGGTGCTCACCAACAGTCCCACGCTGGTCAACAGGCCGCCAAGTACGTATCCAACGATTGGATGACCTGCCTGGAAGACCCAGGCGGTTACGACGAGCCACACTGCTCCCAGGCCGCACGCGAAGCGGGATGGGGCGCCTCGCTTGGGGAGTGCCGAGGTACCAGTCAGGAAGCGAATCCCGTAGTTGTAAATCAGATCGAACGGGTGAACGGGGGACAGCGCTGCGAGAGATGCAATCGGGACCAGGAGCAAGAGAATCATCGGCGACGCCATGGCGGTACCCACCGCGGCCATCGCAGCGCATAACCCGAAGGCCAGTCGCAGCCAGGGAGCGACCTGCGCCAGCACCCCGTCATCCACGCGCTCGAACCCCTGGATGTCGAGGCGGCGGCGTGTTGTTTCTGTGAGCGTCGTGCTCATGAAGCCTCCGAATCGTGCGCGCGGCTTGCCGGCTAACGGCCAGGTTCACCGGCGCCGGTACTGATTTCATCGGGTGCCGAGGGCGACAAGTCCCTCCCGGCATTTTCAGCTCCAGATCAGGCCTTGTTTCTCGCCACAAGCGCAAAGATGAAGCCGAACAGAGCAGCCCCACACGCCGCGCCGCCTCCAGACAACCCGACAACATCAACGACTCTGACATTTTGAGAAAAGTGAAACAGATTTTGAGAAAAGCGAAACAGACTACCAACTCCAACAATGAAAAGCACGGCCATGGCGGCGAGATTCGGTCTTGGCATCATTGCCCCCTTTTAAGAAAACCTGGATCCACGAAGCGGGGCGAGCGCGCCGATGCGCCCGAACCTGATGACAATATCATCTGGGACGGGCGCTATCGCCGCGGTGCTTCAGCGGGGACGGCGCTCCCACACCACACCAGCAGTCACGAAGACGAGCCACCAGAAAGCCACGGTGCTGACGACTCCCACCGAATTAGGCGCGCTGACGCCGCATCCTTTCAGTAGCGCCATGACAGCGTGGCCGGCGGCAAAAACAAGATGTGGCCGGACACCAAAGAGCAAGAGCGCTCCAACAACGACAGCGGCACCAACGGGCGCCAGGACAAGGACGAAGATGACGAAGAATGCGGTGTGTGCTCGAGAGCTCATGCGATGCCAATCCACTGATTGACGTGCCCTGTCTGACCGACCTGCGCTTCAGCCGCGGGGAATGGTAGCGCACTCGCGTGCGCCAGCGCGGCGGGACACGCCGGCTGCAGGCGCGAATTCGAGCCGCCGTCAGGTTCCAGCGATGGAGGGCCACTCCGGGAGGCATCCAGTGGATGTGCCGGAATCCGAATGAGAGCGTGCCGACGTGTCCCTTGCCCTGCCCCATCAATTGGTGGTGTGGCACAGACAAGCCCAGACACTGCTGTCTGTGCCCATGCCGGCGCTGTGCTGCCGCGATGATCCGCGATTCAAGGTCCGGTGCAGCGCAGAGTTAGGCGCCCCGCCTCGTCAACTTGCGTGCCGCAAGGTATGCACCTGCCGAGGCAACGAGGGCAACCAAGATATCGACCGCTACTGCGAACGCTGGGCTACTCTTCTTTGGCTCCTCGCCGTTGAACGCTATGCTGACCGTGGCATCGCTCCAACCTCGATACTCGACCGGAAATCCGTATCGCTCACACCATCCGTGGTTGCAAAGGTTCGTTGAGTTGAAGGCGCCGAAAAGAAGCATCGTGAGCGCAGCAAGGAAGATGGGAGTGAACGTAGCCAGAGCTGGTCGTTTCGCGTTCATCCGGCGCGTGGCCGCAATGTAGACAATGACCACGACCGAATACACCACGATGGCGATGACGATCTTCATTTTCGGCGTCTAACCGACCAAGCTCACCGGCTTGGCCCCGCACGCCCTGAAGTATAAGCGGCGGCCGCTACGGCACTGTCACCGCAAGTTCGCCTCACCGCGATGTCACTGTGAACTTGCTCACGATTGCTGGTTTCACTGCAAGAATCGAAGTCGCTCCCGCCTGCATCTGCGCTTGCGTGTAGGCTGGCACACCCCAGGTCGTCAAAGTCAGCTTT
>JAYTEU010000802.1:0-5047 GCA_043734985.1 Chthonomonadaceae bacterium | reverse complement strand
AGACGGATAACTCGCGCCATAATCTGCGCTCGTCTTCCAGGAGGAGCGCGTAGCTCCAGTCCAGCAGGTTCTCCAGCGTCCGATGGCGGTCCGGACCGGTGGTGTCACGTCCCTGCAGCAGGCTGAATGGATCCTGCAGGCGCCGGTCGATCTCCTGGACCGATAGGCTGCGCGCCCATGCGGCGGCAAGCTCTATTGCGAGGGGAATTCCGTCGAGCTTGCCGCAGATCCGCGCTACGTAGGGCGCGGTTTCGAGAGTCAGCGTAAAATCGCAGCGCGCGCGGGCAGCCTCGGTCACAAACAGCTCGATGGCGCTGTAGGACAGCAGGGAGGCGAGTTCGGCTGCTCCGCCACTTGGACGCAGCGGCGAAAGCAGCGTCGCAGCCGGCAGTGAGAGCGGCGACACCCGGCACTGCCACTCCCCGGTCAGGCCCAGGGAGCGTCTGCTCGTCGCGATGATCCGGACACCGGCGCAATGGTCCAGGATTCGGCGAGCCACATGGGCGCAGGCAGGAAGCAGATGCTCGCAGTTATCCAGAACGAGTAGCGCGCGTTTCGCTGACAGCGCGCTTAGCAACGCCTTATCGGTAACGTCGCCGATGCGGCCAAGCTCCAGGACGGAGGCGATTTCGGAGAAGATCTCGACGCCTTGTGTAATCGCTGAAAGGTCCACAAACCAAACGCCGTCCGCAAAGTCGGAAGCTGCCTCTCGCGCGACGTGAATTGCAAGGCTGGTCTTCCCGATGCCGCCCGTTCCTGTCAGCGTGACGAGGCGCGCGTGCTCCAGACGGGCCAGTATATTGAGGATGGCTCGATCGCGCCCCACCAGCGGCTTGTGGGGAACCGAAATCGATCCGGCCCGGGCATTCTCAGGCAGCTCCGGCGCAAGCCGCGCATTCTTACCGGCGGCTGCTCGAATCCGGTGGTAGCGTTCGACCGTCGTCGGGTCCGGACCAGCTTTTTGGCGTGCCAATCGCGCCCGAAACTCTCGATACAGTCGAAGCGCACCGTCGCGGTCGCCCGATCCGGCGAGTCCGTCCATCAAGTCGGCAGTCAAGCTCTCCTCCAGGGGTTCGAGAGCCACTAGCGGCCGGAAACATTCGACCGCCCGGGTATAATCGCCATCCTTCAGGGCGCTCTGCCCAATCCGCTCCATTGCGCTGCGAAAGCGGAGCTTCTGCCGTTCGCGCTCCGCCTCTGCCCAGGTTGCATCGCACCCCTTCAGGAACGGCTTGCCGTAGTGGCCGATTGCGCATTGGACCTCGCCCCAGTTCTTGCTTCCGATCCAACTGTCGAATTCAACGACGTCTACCTCCGCGCCACGCAAATCCAGTTGTAGGACGGTCCGATCCGAAGAATCAAGTCGTTTCGCCTCAAAACCAAGCGCCTCCCGAAGGTCCGTCAGGCTGCGCCTAAGATTTCCGTTCGCAGTCGCGGACGGACTGTCCGGCCAAAGGGTCTGCGCGAGCCAATCCCTCGCAACGGGCGCTTTGCGATTCAGGACCAGTAGTGCCAAGAGCCAGTCACCGGTCCGTGTCCGAAGTTTGCGCATGGGCAGGCCGTCAATGGTGACCATGACGGTTCCGAAGAGGGCTATACGGAGGTTTGGAGTTGACGAACTGACGATTTCCATAATGTGCGATCCGAAATCCGGCGGGCTGAAGTTTGAATCCCATTATGTCCGCACTGCGGCAGCCCGGTTAGCGTCATTGCAAGTCGCCGCAGTTTCGGCTCGGCGGTCGAGATTCGTTCCAGCATAAGGCGTCTTCCGGGGCGCGCCAACGTCGGCGCGGAGAGCAACGCCGACGAATACTTCAATAAACGACGATGTTTTCCACTGGATTTCCTGACCACGGTTTCTGACCATGTTGATCCTATATACTGGCATAGGATACCACGGATTGCGCGTCGGTTCCACGGATTCGCACATAGTCATTGCAGATTGGCGCATTCAATAGCTGTCTGTCGGGCGCGGCCGCACCGGATATTCCCAGGATTCCATCGGGTGAAGCATGTTCCGGTGGAGGCAGCCGCTCATGACACTCTACTTTGCACCAATTTCGACGCCACACTGGATTGAGGAGGATTACGCTTGGACACTTCCATCTGCCGTCTCGTTCGCCTATTCTCACCTGTCGTCTTACTAACATGTTCGTTCGTAACGGCCCATGCTCAGGCGCCCGCCGGTGCAGGGCGCGTGGCCGGTCCTGTCGCGCCATTCTCTCTATTCGGCGGTTCCACGAAGGAACCGCCGACAATTCCCCGCCTGAGACTTGCATCGGATAGCGTTATGCCGCGTCCTAGTCTGCTTCGGGACGGCGTTCGTAACCGGTTCGCTTCCTGCGCTCCTTCGGATTCCTCGAAACCCAAGAATTATGCCTTCGATTTTGGAATCGGACTCATCGAGGCTCAGGAAAGCCAGTTTTTTTCCGATGGCAGCACGGCGAGCGGCGGGACCAAGACGGGCTTTGCGGCTACTTTCGACGCGAAATACTATCTCTCCTCCCGTTTCGCGCTGGGCGCCGGCCTTATGTACTGGTCGCTTTCCTCATCCAGCGACACGCTGTTCGGCGGGCTGATCAGTTATGGTACCGGCAAGGGCGGGGAAGTGTACCTCGTCGCGGGCAAGGGCTTCCGATTGGGATATCGGCAGGTGTTCGGGAACCAGACAAGAAACAGCGGATTTTCAGCCAGCCTTGAATTTGTGGCTCCGCAGAAAGATCCTGTCAATACTTTTGCCTACATCGGCATAGGATACCGGCTATAGCCGCGCGCGCCTGAATGAGACTACAGCCTTCACGGCAGATGGGTCCGGCCTCCGGAAACGAAAGGGAGATAAAGACATGAAGAGCGGAATTCACCTCGTAATGCTGGGCGTGCTGCTCGCAGCCCTGCTTACCGGCTGCGGTGGCAATAAATCTACGGACCCGTCGCGCGCGGGACGACTTGAAAATGGGGATCGCCAGCTTTCTGATGGAAGCTATGTGGATATCTACATGTGCAGGGCGACCGCGAACGGCAATGCCTCGATCGATATGAGCTCGCCGTCGCTGGAGTGCCTTATAGCGGTCGTTCGAGTCAACAGCGACAACACGGCTACGGCTGTAGCGTCGAGCAACACGGCCGGGCCGGCTGTTACCGCGTCGTGGGAAGCGGTGAAGGGACAGACTTATGCCGTCGGAGTCAGTGGCCTGCACCAGCAGGCCGGCGATTACACCCTGACGTTTCACGATCTCGATAGTATCACGACGCGCGCGGCGGCGCCTGACACCAGCAGGAATGAGTTCGACGCCCTGGCGGGAATGCTTAAGCGTTGATCCGGACGCCCTGTTTGCGGTCGACTCGTCGTGCTTCCACGGCGGCCGCGCGCTCAGAAGGAGATAGCGAAGTGACTCGACGCTGCTTGTTTTTCGCCTGTATTGTCACGGCGCTGTTCGCGGTCGGATCGCGCCGGTCCCGCGGCGCCGAGCCCTTCACGCCGCCACCGATTGAATCCTTCGACGGGTCGAGCTGGGCAGGCGCTACGCTCCTCAAGACCACGCAGGGAGAGTTGAAGAAGATGTTTAAGACCGGCAGGGGAGTCGGTCCGAATTCCACCGAACTGTCACAGCCCAAAAACGCTCCCTCAAAAGTGTATGCCCTGTTCACCGGCAAGCGCAAAGAGGATACGCTGGCCTGTTTTCTTGTCGTCTATGCTGCCTCGGCGGACTGGAAGCCCGTGGAAACTAGCCTGGGCGGTCCGGGAGTGGTGCGGTATGCATCCGGACGAACGGATGATTGGCGCGCCGAGGCCTATCCTACTAGAGGTATCGTGGCACAGCTCCTTACGCAAGGGGGCGAGTCGCGTGTCGCCGCTGCCCTCCTGACCACGCCCGCCCAGGCGGAAGCCCTCGCGAATGGGCTCTCTAAGCATCCGACCGAGATATCCGCGCAGAAGCCGCGAACCGCAGCGGACGACGTCGCCGGCTTTGGCACGGTAACCGTAAACTTCTCGTCAAAAGGCGTGGGCTTTGACGAGCAGAAAGAGCGGGAGACGCTGGAGACCATGATAAAGCAGCGCAGTCCGAAGAGTCCCCTTCAATTCTCGCCCTCCTCAGCGGGAACCTATAAACTCGACATCTCCACGGAAGGCAACACGAAGACGGGTTATTCGATCTCGATCACCTGCGACATTGCCGCCACAACCACCGAAGGCGAACTCTCCGGCAACCACTTCACCACTATTCGCGTGCCTGGCCTCGACAGCGCGAAGACCTCTCTGGATGCCGGCGGCATTGGCTACTCCATTCAGGTTCTGAGCGCCATGAAGACCGCCGAGGGCCAGATCCAGAAAGAGCTGAAATCCCGCAAGCCCCCCACGCCGGAGCAGGCGCGTCTGGATTGGATCGTTTCGCGAGCGTTCTCTTTCGCCGGAAAGTAACGCGTTCAATGACCAGGCATCGAGGGCTCAAGATCGTTCTAACAACTTCAATTTCGAACCAAAGGATCGACAATATGACCTTAAGGCTAATCATCCGGCTCTCTTGCGCCATTGTATCGATGGCGTTTCTGTATTCCGTTCCTGCCCTAGCATCTGACAAGGGCAAACCGCGGAAGGCCGGCGCCCAAGGCGACGTGTGCGGTTATGTGCTGGATGAGAGATCCCACCAGCCCATCGACGGTGTAAGTCTAGAGGTGAAACTCCCGGAGGATCTGGAGCCGGTCAAGGGTTCGACAACCGACCAGGTAAAGGGAGGATTCTTTACACTTCGAGCGCCGCTTGGGACGACGACTTCACGCTTCGCCTCAGAACGATTGATATTTTTGTCACCCCTCAGCATTCTGATGGGAGGCGCACAAAAGGTTGAGAAGTTCGTCAACGTATCGCAATTAATTATCACTGCGCGCAAGGATGGGTACAAGACATTTTATGGACCCGTCCCAGTCCTTCGCGCGGATTCGGAAAAGTTCAGGATCTGGCTACGGCCGATTCTGATGACGCTCGTTTCGGAGTCCTATCCATCGTATGTCGATCCCGGCGCCGTGCCCGGACGGATCGATGACTTAG
>JAYTEU010000801.1:0-6128 GCA_043734985.1 Chthonomonadaceae bacterium | reverse complement strand
CCGATTCGCTCCACATTGGAGCGTGGTCCGGTTCACCCCGGATTCAAGACTAAGAAAGTGTGCCAAAAGTTCGGAATACGGCCCCTGGCCCTCGATTCCGGGGGAATGGCCGCCAAACTCCCCCGGAATCGGGGGCGGGGGCGCCTTTTGCACACACTCTAACAGCGTTTGTTGTTTTCGGGAGAGGGCGCCTTTAAGGATTCCCCGTAACCCCGCCCGGCATAATGAAGCTGCTTGGATTTCAGATTTCCCCAGGTGCAAAATGAGAGTTAATCGTAGTCTGGTCAAAATTCTGTTGGCGGGTATGCCGGTTCTCGGCATCGCTGTTTGGGTCCGACTACACCATGTTCCCGTTCGTAAGCCCCCTCCGCCTCCGCCGGAAGTAATCACGCCGCAAATCCTCGAAATGGATGCACAACTCAGCAGGCTGCAGGCTGCCGTCGCAAAATCGCCCAAGGATTCGGCGGCTCGCTTGGCGCTGGCCGACTTCTTCCAGAAAATCGGGCGAGCCGACAAGACCGCAGAGCAGTTAGAGGTGGTCGCCAGGCTGGAACCGGATCGGCCGGAGGCGCAAATCGCGCTTGGAACCGCACACCTGGCTTTGATGCAGCCTAAAGAGGCCGAAGTGGTGTTTCGAACCGTAACACGGCGGTGGCAGCGCAACGTTCAGGGCTGGCAGGGTCTCGCAACCGCCTTTTACCATCAGAAGCGCTTTCTCGAAGCCGTCACCGCCGATCGTGTCGCGGTCAGTCTGGATAGCCGCGAGCCAAATGGCCGATATATCCTGGCCACCTCTTTGCTGGAATATGCCATGCAGTTTCCCGATCCGATGGAACATATGGCCGCGTTAAAAGAGGCTCGGGATAACTTCAGAATGGTTCTCGCCGCATGGCCCGAACAAGGCGACATCTACTATCGACTGGCGCGGACCAGCATGGAAATGCACGACAAACGCATGTCCATCAAAAACTTCCGGCGTGCCATGGAACTTTTGCCGGAAAAACCGGAAATACCCTGGCAACTGGCGCAGGCATACAACATGGCCGGCGACAAAACCGCCGCCCGCAAGGTGCTGGCAGAGGCCATTGTCAAGCACCCGCGGTACGCGGGGCTGCACGACATGCTCGGCAAATTGCTGCTCGCCAGTGGTGAGCCCGGAGCGGACCAAACCGCACTCGAGCACTTCCGGACGGCTGTGCAGATCGCGCCCGGGGTGCCGGCATTTCAGGAACGTTATGGAACCAGTTGCCTTCGGGTAAACCAACTCGAAGAGGCCCGTACGGCGTTCGAAAGAGCGCAGCAGTTAGATCCCAATCGCGTCTATCCGTACCAACAACTGTCGGCGGTGTATACGCGTCTGGGCGACCAGCGCAAGGCATCGCTTGCCGCGCGAACAGCCGTACAAATGACATTTAACGACCAGCAGCTCAAGCGTTTTATGGCTGAGAGCAGTGCGAATCCAGACAATGTGAACCTTCATATGATCCTTGCAGAGCGTTATCAACAGCTAAAAATGAAGGGCGCGGCGAAGGACGAGCTGTTAATGATCCTTCAGCGGGATCCTTCTAATAAGTTGGCGCGCAGGGAGCTGGAGCAGCTTGCCTCCGTGGCGCGTACCGAGCCGACTGCTCCAAAATAGCGGGCGCGTCCCGTTTTATCACGTCCTTACCCCCCCCGCACGCCGGCAGCGCCTCCTCTCACCGGATTCCCGCACGTCCCGTGGGACCGCGCACTCAGAGGGCGCCAATTACCCCTCGGAGTTCGCAGAGAGAAAAGGGAACAGGCGATGTAGCGGGCTGGATCGTAAACAAGAACAAGAGGATGCACTTTAAACAGGATGAGCACGAAAAAAGAGGTTTCGCGCCGCCAACTGCTGGCAAGCGTTGGCGCAGGTCTGGCAGGTGCAGCCTTGGAGAATCTCTCCGGCTGCGGACCCGTCGACCGCAATAAGGCTCCAAATCCGATCGAGTCTGGAGGCGCTGCGACATCCACTTCGAACAGCGTGGTGAAGTTTACAGACATAACCCGTGAGGCCGGAATCGATTTTGTTCAGTCACATGGCGGCTGCGGACTGCGCTATTTCGTCGAACAGGTGGCCGCCGGCGCCGCGGTATTCGATGCAAATGGCGATGGATACCCCGATATATATTTCCCCCAACCGAAACCCCTCGGAGCTTGTAAATCCAAATTCAAGCAGCCCCTGCGCCATCGTCTGTATATTAACGATGGCAAAGGTAACTTCCGGTTGTCGCCCGACGCGTTCGGCGGAGTCGAGACGGATTATGGTATCGCCGCGGCGGTAGGCGACTATAATAATGACGGTCATCCTGACCTATACGTTGCCTGCTACGGGAAGAACAAGCTTTTTAAGAACCGAGGCGACGGGACCTTCGAAGATGTAACCGAAAGAGCAGGCGTCGGCCTTGGCGGCTTTTCAACCGGCGCGGTGTGGTTCGATTACGATGGTGATGGTCTGTTGGACCTTTATGTTCTCCGCTATTGCCAATGGAGCGTAGAAACGGATGTCGCGTGCCATGGCCCCAAGGGGGAACGGGATGTCTGTAAACCAGAGACTTATGTTGCTGCCACCAACGTGCTTTACCATAACAACGGCGACGGAACCTTTACCGATGTTACGCAAAAAGCCGGGGCGGCTCCCGGCCGGCGACGCAGCCTGAGCGCGGCTGCTGTGGATTTCGATGGCGATGGCCGGCTGGATCTATTCGTCGCAAACGACCTCGGGGCGAATTACCTCCTGCACAACAACGGAGACGGCACCTTTACGGATCTCGCCGTCGAGCAGAGCGTAGCGCTAGGGCTGACAGGCAGCCATCAGGCGAACATGGGAACCGCCGTAGGCGACTATAATGACAGCGGACGAATAAGCATTTTGGTGACAACGTTCAGCAACGAGCCTTACACTTTGTACCGTAACGATGGAAACTATTTTACGGACGTCAGCGGCACTGCGGGTATTACCGTGCCCACGCTGCCTTACCTCGGTTTTGGCACGGGATTTTTCGACGCTCGAAACATGGGAAGGCTCGATTTGTTTTTCGCCAACGGCCACGTCTCTCCGTTTTCCTACCTCGACAATCCTATTTGGACATACAAGGAACGCAACCAGCTTCTGCTGAATGACGGCACGGGGCGGTATACCGAAGATATCAACGCTCTTCCGAAGGATGATGTGAAGGTTCACCGTGGCGCATACTTTGCGGATTTCAATAATGACGGCCGGATGGATATCCTCGTAACCGCATCGGACGACCGGCCGACTTTGCTCCGGAACGACACCGACCCGGCTAACTGGCTGATGCTGAAGCTTACTGACAAAAGAGGCTGCTGCACACCGATTGGAACGCGTTGCGTTGCTACCGTCAATGGGCATAAGCTGACAAGGATTGTGCTCAGTGGCGGCAGCTACGGAGGCGATAGCGATCACCGAGTACACTTCGGCCTGGATCGAGCCTCAAAGGTAGATCGACTGGATATCCACTGGATGTCGGGCACCCTACAATCGCTTCAAAACGTTGGAGCGAATCAGATTCTATCGCTCCGCGAACAGGGTTAAGCTACCGACTTTTGAGGTACGAACCGACCGCCATCTTGCCGCGCCCGCCCGTGTGGTCATTCAGGTACTTCTGGTCGGCCGGCTTGAGTTTGTCGAAGTCGCCCTCACTTTCGCGGGCCAGCTGTCCGAGCCTGATCCCGAACTCAGACATAGGTTTGATAGGCAGCAGTTCAAACATATAAGCTGCATAACCCATGACAAATAACAAGAGCAGAATAGAAACAACTATCACCACCGGATGCGGTTCGCGCTTCCAAATAGGTACAGCGGCGTCGCTTTTCATGATATTTATCCTTATTGTGAGTGCGGTCAATGCGGGCTAATGGAGAATTGTGGGCGTCGTCTTACCCTCTACTATTTGCAGGATATGGTCCGCTGCAACATTATGGAAGACCTGAACTGCACCTGCGGGCCATCGGACGGTAAGTGTATCCAGCGTCGTTACGGCGCCGAGCCCAAAGTGAATGCGAGGATCACTCGACGAGAGATAGCTGCTCGCCGGCGTGACATGAGCGGTCCAAACGGCTGATCCGGCACGTGCGGTAACCTTCGCTCCATACGCGAACACGTTGCGATTCAATTTGCGTAGATCCAACGTAATCCAGTGATTAGGCGATTCAGTGAGATTATGAAGCAGGAGCGGAGCGCCCTCGTAATCGACTACGAGAACATCCATTCGACCATCATTATCAAAGTCGGCGGTAGCCATGCCGCGGCCAAGGATGGGCCTGGAAATTCCTCCTTCCAGTTTGGGTATTAGGTCTCTAAACTGCCTGCCATGGCCTTCATATTTGTCCGGCTCATTGTGAAAGAGCATTAGTGGCTGCTTAAATGTGAGCGCAGGATTCACCTGCTCGACTTTATCATACACATGTCCATTTGCGAACATTAGATCCGGCCATCCGTCATTGTCGACATCGATCCACTTTGTTCCAAATCCGAGTGGGTTTAAGGTCGCGCCCGATAAACCGGTATTGTCTTCCACATGCTCAAAAATGCCTTGCCCCGTATTGCGCATCAATGCATAGGGTTCTCCGGAGAAGCCGCTCACTGCTAGGTCGAGGCGGCCATCCCGATCAAAGTCTGCCCAGTCCGCTCCCATCGCGGCCATGGCGTGTCCGGATTCCGCGAGCGCAGTACCATTCTCCGCCCCGACATTTTGAAACCGCAAGCCGCCGAGGTTATGGAGGAAATCGGCAGGAACCCCGTCATTACCGATGTAAAAATCGATCAGCCCATCGCCATCGACATCGGCGAAAGCAATAACGAGCGCTTTACCATGGGTTTTCTTCAGGCCACACTCCGGAGTAATATCCCGGAATTGTCCGTTGCCGAGATTCTTCCAGAGTTCCGGATACTCAGGCCGATAGGTGGCAGGTGGGCAGCCCGTGCGGACTCCAGGAGCCATTTCGCAATACTGCGGCTCCTTTGGACCGAAAACAACATAGTTCAGAACGATTAGCGCCAAATTGCCGCTTGCGTCCAAATCCATGAAAGCTACGCTGCTGCCCCAGTGCCCATGGTTTTTGGGATCTAAGCCCGCGCGATGTGTAACGTCCTCAAATCTCTTCCCGTCCAGGTTTTTCAAAAGCGCCAGACGGTGGTACCCCGTCAGTACGATGTCCAGGCGGCCATCCCCATCGTAATCGCCTATGCCGACGCCAGTCCACGCTCCTTGAACTTCGGTCAGACCGGCTGCGCTCGTTACGTCCTCAAAAGTGCCATTGCCACGGTTATGATAGAGTCGGGGACAAGGAGATGCCACCAGAAGGATGTCCATCCAGCCATCATTGTCATAGTCGAGGAAAGCGCATCCACATCCGAAGGCTTCAACGTTCCGCATCGGCCGCGGCTGCTGTGGCCAGCGGTAAGAGATGCCACGCTCCGCTGCGACCTCTTCGAATCGGACGCCATTGCTCCCAGCCTGTGGAACTGAGAGAGCTTTCACAAAAGCAGGCGCCGATCGACCGGAGGGCTTCGCTCCACACCCGAACGAACCCATTGCCGAAATCAATCCTATTATCAACCCGGCGACCGCGCGTGTCGCACCAGGGGCAGAGTGAACGCGGTTGCATGGTAAAAGTAACATTCGCTAATGTTCTACGTTGATCCATGAGTTTCCTTTTGGCACTGAGATGCTATAATTTTTTGGGGTGCGCATCTCTGAATTGGGCCGCCGCCAGATCGGTTCAGAGAAAAGCATGAGGAATGCGCAAGACATGCGCTGCCTGGGACGCAAAACCACCGTAGTGTTGTTGGCACGGGATTTATCGTAGGTATCCTCATGGTATCATATAAGGAGGAGGCGCCGTCCACACATATTCCGGGTAACGGTATGTGCCTTCCTCTTGCACGCATGGAAACATCTTTCTAAGTCGATATTATCTGAAGGCTGCAAATTGCTCCGACCGATCAACACATTCACCTACCTGGAGTGCGGATTCGACCCCAGACATAGCACAATAGGCTCTATTGCTCTTCTGACCATCCTGACGTGCGCGGGCTGTGCATCTTGGCCCGCAGCTACCACGCCTGCCGGGTTTCGGAAAGCGCC
>JAYTEU010000800.1:0-1896 GCA_043734985.1 Chthonomonadaceae bacterium | reverse complement strand
CTTCGGCAAGAAGGAGAATGCCAGCGCGGCTGGACAGGTCGCGTGGCTCGCGTTGAACCTCCTTTGGGGGAAGGCGGTTTCAGCGGTCAAGAAGCTCGGGCCAGTCGCACGATCGGTTGGCCAGCAAGTATCCGGCAAGGTGGATCAGTGGCTGGGGCGAAAAGCTGGCCAGGAACTTACCGAAACAGCGGCGCACGGAGCAGCGCAAGCCGCTCGGCTCAAAGCCTCCCTCGCTGCCGAGGAGATCCTGAACGCTCAGGGTGGATATCCACGGTGGACACCTCACGCAGCCTTGACGATTGCAGTGTAGCTCGCCTTGAGGCACTCGGACAGTACATCGAAACGCCCTGAGAGAAGAGCGGTGCGAAAGATCATGACCGTTTGCCCTCCGTGTTGAGAGAAGCGCGCACCACTGCGCTTCATCCGGGTATTGACGACGGTCTTTGCGGCGGCTTCGACAACACCGGTCCCGATGGGGCGATTTGCAGCACGCGCGGCAGCGTACTCCATTCTTCCCTTGGCGGCCTGCTTGGCGAGGAAATCGATCGCCCTTTCGAGATCCACGAGCGGGCCGAGCAGGCCGGACTCTCGGTCCCGGTAGTACCGCATCGCCTTGAGGACCCGCTCAGCCCCGTCTTCGAGCTCTTTCAACTGTTCGCGCCAGGCGGCGGCCAGCACGCGGGCCGCGGCCGAATCGCGGCCTTCGACCGCGTTCGCGGCGAGCTGGAGGTACTCGGCCGCATGGAAGAAGTCGAGCATGTAGGTTACCCCGCCTGTCGCCGTTGTCGGCAGCCGAAGAGCCATTCCCTCCAGCAACGACCACTGATGAGCATCGCCGTCTGCTGCGAACTCGACATGCAAATCAGGCCGCCGCGCCAGCGCGTTCATCAACTCGTCCTCCACCTCGTCGGCGAGCGTGCCCTTTCCGGACTCGGGCATTCGGGCCAAGTAAATGGTCTTGAGATGCTTGCAGTCTTTGTCCCAGAACGAGACCGTACCTACGCTGGCTTCGTGCCAGGAACGCCCCAATGTGCTGTCGTTTGCAGCGGGTCCCGGCGCTGGAGGCAGAGCATACCGTGCCTCGTACCGCGGCGAGTGCGGTGTCTCGGTACGCCGCCCGCGCGCGCCCGCATATTCGCCATCCTGCGGCACCATCACGCCGTCGAGCGATGCTTGGACCGTGACGGCGGCATCTGGAACTTCGTCGCTCTCCTGCAGCTCCTCCTGGATCTGCGCGCGCCGCGACTCGTACCGAGCGCCAATGACGCGCGGCACCCGGTGCAACGTCGACTTGCTGACCATCGCCGTGCCGAGCTCCGCCAGGAATCCCTCGGAATCCTCGTCGGGCATCAACGCCACCGCTCGGGTGAGAACTCGGGCCATCTGCGGCGTATAGCGCCCCTCATGGATCCCCAAGCGGAGATCGAGAGCCACGGCCACCGGACCGCCACCCGCCTGGGAGTAGATGCTGCGGGGCAGCGCGATTTGCCCGAACGTCGTGACATAAGTCCCCTTGCTCTCCCGTCGGTTACCCCACTCTTTCCCGTTGACGGTGATGCGCGGGGCCTTCGTATCGGCCCGCTCCAGGACCTCTCTCATCACCTCGCAACCAACCGCTTCGAGTCGCTCCCGCAACGCGCGCTCCAGCGCGCGGCAGTCGAGGTCGTCAGGCGATGTCTCCGCCACCTCGCGCCGAAATTCGTCAATCGCCCGCAGACACCGCTCCAGCTCGTTCGTCGATTTCATATCCGACGAACTCTCATACCTTCGGCGCCACGCGCAACGAAAAGCATCCTCGACGCAGAGCGTTTCCAGTCGTGCGATCAAATATCATTCAGGCTGAATTGTGAGTTCCAGTTGCGCGATCGTTTGGTGTTCGTGGCGGATCTCCACCCT